>JASLJB010000018.1 GCA_030152605.1 Acinetobacter sp.
ATGCGTGTACCCCGATTGACATCCTCTTGAATACTCACCAAATCTTCAGACAATCCTGTAGCCGACTGCGCATACTTACGTTGCAGCACTTGCAGTCGCATCTTGATCGCCGACAAGGGTGAACGCAATTCATGCGATGCGTCCGCGGTTAAACGCTGTTCTGCGATCAGCGCATGTTGAAGCCGTTGTAACATCAAGTTGAGCTGATTAATCATCGGCTGTAATTCAACAAAATCATACTGCGATTGAATCGGCGTGAGATCATCGACATTCTTGGCCGAGATTTCCTCGGAGAGGTTTTGAATGGCACGAAATTGTTTTTTGACGACGACATAGAGAAATAACCATTGCAATAACCACAACAGCATCAGACAAACAGCATAAATCCCAAAACTATAAAAGAAGCTGTTAAAACGCTCATGCATCGGCTGGTAGAGCTGCACCTGTAACTGACGCTCAACATCATGCGCATAATAACTGCGCCACAACTGTTGATCGTGCCAAAAATAGGAAAAATGACCATCATGATGCGCTGCCAAATCAACATCAAGCTGCTGCGGAATCACGCTGCCCTCAGGTTGCTGTTGCGTGCTTGAACGCAAAGGAAAATCCTTGGACTCCGTTAGAACTTGCTGTGCAAACTTAAGCTGATAGGCAATATCAAATTCATCACTGAGTTCATCCAACTGCCGCCCAGCATGCACGGTGAGGTCTGAGACCAACAGCATGTCTGAGATCTCATCCATGATGTTGTCTTGGGTCTGCATGGTCTGGTAAATCGAAAATGCCAACAACAACAGCAAAGCCACCACACCTGCCGCGATCGAACTGAGCATGGCATTTTTGATCAAACGTTGTTGCAACGATATGGCTTTTTTTTGCATAGGCACCTAGAGCACGAAGTAATGGATCAACCTAAATCCTAAACCTTAAACAATGCTGCTCAAGGTGCAGCACTTATTTGCAGGCTTGTGGTGCAACAGCAGCATTCATTCGATAACCTAGACCGCGAATGGTCTTGATCCGTGCTGCGCCAATTTTTTTACGTAATTGATAAATAAATACTTCGATGGCATTGCTCTCGACCTCATCACCCCAGGCATATAAGGATTCTTCGAGCTGTTCTCGGGTCAGGATATGATCGGGTTTTTGCATCAACTTATACAGGATCTGAAATTCTTTGCCGGTCAAACTCACCGCCTGCCCCTGCTGAAGGAGAGTTTTGGCTTGTGGATCAAGGCAAAGATCTTCAAACAGCAACTGCTGACCAACCTGAGTTTGACTTTGGCGTAATTGACTGCGAATCCGCGCCGACAACTCATCCAAGCTAAAGGGTTTGACCAGATAATCATTGGCACCGAGATCCAATCCCTGCACACGATCTTGGATACTGTCACGCGCAGTGATAAAGATCACCGGACTGTGTTGTTGATGCTGTTTGAGTGCGATCATGATTTGATCGCCACTTTTCTTGGGCAGACCGCGATCGAGTAAGATGCAGTCATATTGATGCTGCTCAATCGCCAACAGTGCATGATCGCCGCGCGCCACCCAATCGACGTTATAGCCATCCATTTCCAACCATGCTTTGATGCTTTGGGCTTGGGAAATATCATCTTCAGCCAACAGTATTCGCATATCCGCCTCTCCAAAATCTGATGATGTTAAGTCGGTTCTCGCCTCAGCATAGAAAAACCATATACAGGAGGTATATGGTTTTTACTGGGTCTAGAATCTAAAGGCTTGATTAGAACTGAACAGCATCGACATCAATTTCAACACGTTTCATCGGCTTATGATCGATATCAACTTCACCAATAATGGTCACTGGGGTATTGGCCGCAATCGGTTTACCCTGCCATAAGTCATCATCGATATCGACCGTGATGCTGCCGGTATTGTCTTTAAACTGATATTTTTCATCACCAATGGATTTGACGATATAGCCACGTAATTGCACTCTTTGGTCGTCTTTCATGCTGAGTGCTTGTTTTACCGTGGTGGTCGCAGGCGCGACAGCCGCTTGGTTAATCGGCGCATTGGCCAGTGCAAAACTGCTGGCTGTGATCAATGTAGCGGTCATCAATAATTGTGTTATAAGTTTCATTTTTAAAGTCCTCTGAACGATGTTGTTTGTTTTGGTAGGAGCATTTAAACAGAGCAAGATGAGTTGAATCTTAAGATTCGCAATACAATTTTCAATTGTGCGTGCTGTGACGCATTAATGCAACGGCACCACACTCAACACCTCTTCTAAACTACTTAAACCCGCGCTGACTTTTTCAGCCGCCGCGATTCTCAAGGGTCGCATGCCTTCTGCCCTCGCCAATCGAGCTAACGCATCCAAGCTGGCATTTTGACTGATCAGTTGTTTCAGCGCTAGGCTGATCGGCATCAACTCATATAGCCCAAGTCGTCCTCGATAGCCAGTTTGCCGACACGCCTCACAGCCGATGGCATGAAAAACTTGGCTCGGCATCTCGATCGCATCGGCTTGGATCAGATACTGCCACTGCGCAGGATCTGTAGCGCCTGCTTGCTTACATTGATCACAGAGTTGGCGCACCAAACGCTGTGCCAATACGCCTAACAGTGTGGCGGCACTGAGATACGGTTGAATCCCCAGATCATGCAAACGCACCAAACTGGCGGGAGCATCATTGGTGTGTAGCGTAGACAGTACCAGATGTCCTGTGAGCGCGGCTTGAACAGCCATATTGGCGGTTTCCTGATCACGAATCTCACCCACCATCATAATGTCAGGATCTTGACGCATCAAGGTGCGTATCCCCGTCGCAAAATTCAGTTCGATCGCAGGATTGACTTGCATCTGGTTGAAGCTTGGCTCCACCATTTCAATCGGGTCTTCCACGGTACAGACATTGACCTGATCCGTCGCCAACTGCTTGAGCGTAGAATACAAGGTCGTGGTCTTGCCCGAACCGGTCGGTCCAGTCACCAAGATGATGCCATGCCGATGCTGGGTCAGTGCCAACCAATCTTGCAGCATCTGGGGCTCAAAGCCCAATTGCGCATAGCTGCGTAGCAACACCTCGGGATCAAAAATCCGCAATACCAACTTCTCTCCAAAGGCAGTCGGCATGGTCGATAAACGCAACTCGGTTTCTTGACCTTTGGGGGTGCGGGTTTTTAGGCGACCATCTTGGGGTTTACGTTTTTCCGCCACATTCATCCGCGCCAAGATTTTCAATCGAGATACGACTGCGCTAGCGGTATTGGCTGGCATTTGATAAATACTGTGCAGTACCCCATCGATGCGAAAACGAATCTTGGCCTGTTGTTTTTGCGGCTCAATATGAATATCACTGGCACGTTGTTCAAAGGCAAACTGTAAGATCCAATCCACCAATTTGACGATGTGTTGATCATTGGCATCAGGATTGTGCTGCTCACCGAGCTGCAACAGCGCATCCATCCCCGCCTGCCCACGCAGATCACGTAGATATAAGCCAGATTTCTGTGAGGCAGTGACCGCACGGCTGACCTGATAGAACTCCTGTACATAGCGCTGAAATTGCGCCGGATCTAACAACACCAGCTGTACTTTTTTCGGCAATAGGCTGCGTTCTAAGTTGCT
>JASLJB010000038.1 GCA_030152605.1 Acinetobacter sp.
AAACCAAAGCTCCTGAACTTAAAACCACAAAAATTAGGCTGTAAAAAAGCGAGAAGACGAAAAAAAAGGAAGGTTACTAATAAAACCCACCCTCCTTAATGTCTGCTCGCTCGAACTTAACAGGGAATTATACGCACCATGATATTGAAAGTCTATTTAGTTTTAGGGAATTAAGTCAGATAAATGCCTTGTATTTTTGATCAAAGTCTGTTTTATACCCTATGTCGAAAATATGTAAGTCAACTGGTTTGTCTGACAAAATAACGTTAAAACCACTTCAAATGAGATACGCTTGGGTTTCATATTATAAGTAGAGGGACAAAGGCCATGACGACACAACAAAAACAAGCTGAAACTAAAAAAGCAGCTAAAGCGCCAACAATCGCGAGTCAAGAAAAATTGGAGCATACTGAAAGTCATGCTGCACCTGCGATTAAGTTGGCCGTTGTAAACGGTGACAGTCAAACGAATATTGATTCAAAAAAAGATCTGGATGTAAAGGAGGTTGATTCAAAGCCGAAGCTAAAAGGCATTCAGGCGCAGTTGAATCAATTTAAACTGGAGCTGATCGAGCGTGTTGAAACCATTAAAGTCCAACTGCGTACATCACAACAAGATTTAATTAAACTCAGTCATACGGTGAAGGCCGAGTTTAATGAAATTGTGAATGACTTTACTAAGCTTGGTGCAGATTTAAAAACTGATGTGAGTGAAATTTCAACCAAACATAAGACGCATCTTTCAGAGACTTTGAAGCAGTCTAAAGCGCATACCTTAGAGGTTTGGGGGAAATTGAAATCATAGTCGAGTAAAAATTAAATTCGGAATGAATTAAATTAATATCCAAGCGCTATCTATTGAGCAAACACCCAAAAACCACATTAAAAAAGTGAGATTAGTCTCACTTTTTTATGTCTTATGCTTTGAACGTTTCAAGTATGCTGTTGCATCAAATCAACAGTGCCTGCAGCGATCAAGCAGCTTAAAACTGATGTAGCCAATCACGTTTATTGTGAAAGTCAGCTTGAGCACCACTATGTTGCATTGCAAAGTGATAGGTTTTTTGCGTGGTTTCCAATACTGCGCTGAGGCCGACATAGATATCAGACCAACTGAGTCTATGTGCCTGCATAAACTGGCTGAGATCAAGCGTCGCACTGAGGCCGTAATGGGTTTTCTTGAGTTGGATCAGTTCGATATCCGTCGCAGCAAGGGGAGGGATCTGCTCTGGATAGCGATATTCCTCAAACTGGTACGCCTGCCAAGCATGAGACGGAGAGAGATTAACCTCTCGATACATGTCCTGATCTCTGACACCAATAAAGATCTCATAGCAACTTTGTTCCCATAAGAAGTCTTGACGTGGGTGTCCAGTCACAGGTTGCGGCCACTGAACAGACTGTAACGGATCGGTGAGCCAAAAGCCGAGATTGATCAGATGCGGACTTTGTTGTTCAATCGCTGCGACAAGCGCGATCGATTGAAGGGGTTGATCGCATGTCGATAATTCATAACTTGCCATGAATAAAGCAGCTTATTTCACTAAATTTGCGTGACGGACCAAGTTAGATAACTTTTGGTTTTGCTGAGCAGACTTTTTATAAAGCAATGCGATTTTACCAATCGTTTGAACAACTTCAGATTCAGTTTGAGTACTGATTGCTGTAATTGCTTCGCGACGTGCTTCACGATCTTCACCAGCAACTTTAATTTTGATGAGTTCGTGGTCGTTCAGAGCGCGATTGGTTTCCTCAATAACTGCCTCGGTTAGGCCTTGTCCACCAATCATTACAACTGGGTTGAGTGCATGTCCAATTTGACGTAAACGCTTACGTTCATGGATAGATAAAGCCGCCATAAAATTAACCTGAGTCTTAAAACGCCTAAGTATAACAAATGCGGTATTTAAACGCTGCAAAAATCCCGCAAAAAATAAATTATAAGCTTGAGCTTAAAAGCGAGGGCCTGAATTTAGATACAGATGAATACTGCAATGCTGACTATTTTCACGTAGAATAAAAAAAGTGAACATATTGTGTATTTAGAGAGTTATGGCGACACGTATTACCAACCCAAAGTTGTCTAAAAGTAGTCGTGCTTGGATGAGAGAGCATCTTGATGATCATTTTGTGAAAAAAGCACAAAAAGAAGGCTATAGAGCTCGAGCAGCATACAAACTATTAGAAATTCAGGAAAAATATAAGCTGATCAAACCCGGCATGACCGTGGTTGATTTGGGGGCTGCCCCCGGCAGTTGGTCTCAAATCGCAGCTAAACTTGTCGGGGATAAAGGCCTCGTCATTGCATCCGACATTTTGGAAATGGATGCATTGCTCGACGTGACATTTATACAAGGCGATTTTAGAGAGCAAGAATTTTTCGAAAAATTGTTAAATGTTTTAAATGGACGCAAGGTAGACGTTGTAATTTCAGATATGGCCCCCAATACATCAGGTAATAAGGCTGTTGATCAACCTCGCCAAATCTACTTGTGTGAACTGGCACTAGATTTTGCCAATAAGGTGTTAGACCCTAAAGGGCAGTTTGTGGTAAAAGTATTCCAAGGCGTTGGTTTTGATGAGTTTCGAAAACAGGTTGTAGACAGTTTCGATGTGTTGAAAACGATTAAGCCGGCGGCGTCTCGTGCTCGTTCCAAAGAGGTTTTTTTGGTTGGGCAGGGGCGTAAAAAAGCATCGCAATAAAGTTTGCTTGCCAAGCTGCTAAAAATTGTGCATTTTGTATCGTTTTTAGCATTTATTGCGAAGCGTAGTTCGCTTTGTGTGATGTGAGTTGTTAAGGGTCATCCATGTTAGGCATGATCAGAATTAGATTGATATGGGAATAAAGCTTTGAGCGATCTCTTCAAAAATGCCGTATTGTGGCTCATTATACTGGGTGTGCTGATTTTAATATTCAGTAACATCAGTGACCGCGATAAGCCTTCCGCAATGAATTATTCCGAATTCGTTACGGCGGTTAATGCTGGTCAAGTAAAACAAGTGACAATAGACGGCTTGCAAATCAGTGGTGTGAAAACCAATGGCACTAAGTTTGAGAGTGTTCGTCCTCAGGTTGAAGATACTCAGCTTATGCCTAGCCTAAGCAAAAATAATGTAGTTGTTGAAGGTACTGCGCCACAGCGTCAAGGTCTATTGATGCAACTGCTTATCGCCAGTTTCCCTGTACTTTTGATTATTTTGTTATTCATGTTCTTTATGCGCAACATGGGTGGTGGTGCAGGTGGCAAGAACGGCCCAATGAGCTTTGGTAAGTCGAAGGCAAAAATGTTGTCTGAAGATCAAATCAAAGTCACTTTTGTGGATGTCGCGGGTTGTGATGAGGCCAAGCAAGAAGTGGTCGAAATCGTTGACTTCTTAAAAGATCCGGCTAAATTCAAACGTTTAGGTGCGACCATTCCTAAAGGTGTACTGATGGTGGGTCCACCGGGTACAGGTAAAACACTTTTAGCCAAAGCAATCGCAGGCGAAGCCAAAGTTCCATTTTTTAGTATCTCGGGTTCAGACTTCGTTGAAATGTTCGTGGGTGTTGGTGCATCTCGTGTACGTGACATGTTTGAACAAGCCAAACGCCATGCGCCATGTATTATCTTTATTGATGAGATTGATGCAGTGGGTCGCCATCGTGGTTCAGGTACAGGTGGTGGTCATGATGAACGTGAGCAGACCTTGAACCAGATGTTGGTTGAGATGGACGGTTTTGAAGGCAATGAAGGTATTATTGTGATTGCTGCGACAAACCGTGCGGATGTTCTGGATAAAGCCTTGTTGCGTCCAGGTCGTTTTGACCGTCAAGTGATGGTGGGTCTACCGGATATTAAGGGTCGTGAACAAATCCTTGCGGTACATTTGAAAAAATTACCTTCTGTCACTGGCGTTGATCTTAAAGTTTTGGCGCGCGGTACACCAGGTTTCTCGGGTGCACAATTGGCCAACCTTGTGAATGAAGCAGCTTTGTTTGCGGCACGCCGTAATAAAAACACAGTTGATATGCATGACTTTGAGGATGCCAAAGACAAGATCTACATGGGTCCTGAGCGTAAATCGATGGTGATCCGTGAGGAAGAGCGTCGTGCGACGGCTTATCATGAATCAGGTCACGCGATTGTTGCTGAGATTCTACCGGGTACAGACCCTGTGCATAAAGTGACGATTATGCCGCGTGGTTGGGCATTGGGCGTGACTTGGCAGTTGCCAGAACATGACCAAACCAGTCACTACAAAGACAAGATGTTGAACGAAATTTCGATTTTGTTTGGTGGTCGTATCGCCGAAGAAATTTTTGTTAACCAACAGTCTACTGGTGCATCGAATGACTTTGAACGTGCGACTAAAATGGCGCGTGCAATGGTGACCAAGTATGGTATGTCTGAGAAATTGGGCGTGATGGTATATGAAGATGATTCACAGCAATCGTTCTTGGGGAGCATCGGTAGTCGTACGATTTCCGAGGCAACGCAACAACAAGTCGATGCTGAGGTTCGTCGTATCCTGGATGAGCAGTATAAAGTGGCTTGGGATATCTTGGAAAACAATAAAGATATCGCACATGCAATGGTGAAAGCACTGCTTGAATGGGAAACGGTTGATCGCGAACAAATCCGTGACATCATGGAAGGTCGTGAACCAAATCCACCGAAAGTCTATGTAGCAGAAAATCCAGTCGTTGACTTGGTGAAAAATGATGGCCCTTCAACACCGCCACCATTACCAGTAAGTTAAGGCATTGGTATGAAAGAAATTAGGGTCTCGCATAGAGGCTCTTTTTTTTGCCTGATATAATTGTTTCAAACCGAAAAGACAACAAGGACACCCTTTATGCGTTTAGTCTCACTTCCGCAGCAGCAGTTACACTGTGGTGATTTGCAATTGGATTTATCACAGCCGCAGATCATGGGGATCTTGAATGTAACGCCGGATTCATTTAGTGATGGTGGTAAGTATCAGCATCTTGATCTTGCCGTTGAGCATGCACAGGCCATGATAGAGGCGGGGGCCAGTATTATCGATATTGGTGGTGAATCTACACGACCAGGTGCCAGTGCTGTATCGCTAGAGGATGAGTTGAATCGTGTCGTTCCTGTGGTTGAGCTGCTGTCTAAGTTGGGCGTGGTACTTTCTATTGATACCTCATCTCCCGTGGTGATCCGAGCGGCTGTGGAGGCGGGGGCGCACATCTGGAATGATGTTCGTGGCTTAACGCGACCGGATGCGTTGCAAACCGCGGCGGCGCTAGGCATTCCTGTGGTGCTTATGCATATGCGTGGTGAGCCGACCACGATGAATGCGCTCAATGATTACCAAGATGTCACACGTGATGTGATTGCTGAATTGACTATTCGAATCGAAGCGGCAGTCGAGGCGGGAGTGGGTCGAGAAAATATCTTGATTGATCCGGGATTTGGTTTTGCAAAAAATACCGCGCAAAATTTGAAGTTGTTGCAGCAGTTTGATCAACTTCAGGAGTTGGGTTTGCCTGTTGTTTCTGCCTTGTCACGTAAACGCTTTATCGCAGACGTATTGGGCGGTGTGGCGCCAGAGCAACGTGCTGGTGCATCTGTTGCGGCACATCTGTTATCGATTCAGCAAGGGGCGTGTATCGTTCGTGCGCACGATGTCAAAGCCATGAAAGATGCCATACAGATCTGGCAGGCAATGTATTTGGCTTAAGGTGGAGTAATTTATAGCGACTTTATCTTTTTAATAAGATTCTGCTTAGCTTACAAGTGAAATTCTAGACATAAAAAAACCAGCATGTGCTGGTTTTTTTGACACCACTTTTAAGTCGCTTAAAAATGGTGCCCGGGGCCGGACTCGAACCGGCACGCTTTGTGGGCGGGGGATTTTAAATCCCCTGTGTCTACCTATTTCACCACCCGGGCATGTGCGCCATATTAATGTACCGGATTTATCTTGGCAAGATGATTTGCGCGGGTTTGCTTTCTTTTCAATCAATTCATGCTATTGATTGCTATATACATGACATTAGTGGGATAGTTTGGTGATTTTTAATCAATTTTTGGCATGAAATGCGCCTCAACTCGGAATGAAAGTGCTGATCGAGCGTTGCTTGGCTAAATGGAATTTTGCAAACAAAGAAAAGTGTTTATTGTCATTATTGTTTAATAAATCTGATATTAAACGTAAATATTACTGACCTACCGTGGAGCCACAAAACTCAAGGAAAGCACCATGTCATTTGAAATTTCACGTCGCGAGCTCATTCAAAAAACGTTAGCCAGCTTCGGTGCCTTATCTGTTCCAGTCGCGTTGACTGCATGTGGTGATGATAAGGATTTAAAGATTTTACCTTCTACCTCTGCGGATTTTTTGCATGGTGTGGCCAGTGGGGATCCATTGAAAGATCGCGTGATCCTGTGGACTCGTCTGACGCCACAAGATCCTGCTGCACGACTTGAGGTGGTGTGGGAGATTGCGACTGATTTAAACTTTGCCAATTTGGTCAATAGTGGCAAAGTTCAAACCACGCGCGCGCAAGACTTCACCATCAAGGTAGATGCGGATAAATTAAGTGCCCAGCAGACGTATTATTATCGTTTTCGTTATGGCACGAAGGTTTCAGCAATTGGTCAAACCAAAACTTTGGCTGAATATACCGAGTCGGTTAGCTTTGCGGTATGTTCGTGTTCAAACTATCCAGCGGGTTATTTCCATGTTTATAAGGAAATGGCCAAACAGGATTTAGATGTGATTATTCATTTGGGTGATTATATTTATGAGTATGGTCAAGGTGGATATGCAACCGAAGATGCGGAGCGTTTAGGACGTAAGCTTCCAGCGGATAATAATAAAGAAGCAATCAGCTTGGACGATTATCGCAAACGTTATGCCTTATATCGAACCGATCTCGATTTGCAGGCAGCTCATCATCGTCATCCATTTATTGTGATTTGGGATGATCATGAGTTGGCGAATGATGCTTGGAAAGCGGGAGCTGAAAACCACCAAGCCAATGAGGGTTCTTTTGAGACGCGTAAACTCGCAGCACTACAAGCGTATTTTGAATGGATGCCGATTCGACCAACAGCGCCAAATAATTTCTTTAATATTTACCGTCAGTTTAACTTTGGTGATTTGGTGCAGTTGAATATGTTGGATACGCGAATTTTGGCGCGTGACCAACAGTTGAGTTATACCCAGTATGTGACGCCACAAGGTGTCGATTTAACTCGTTTTCAGCAAGACTTAAATAATCCGGCACGGACTATTATGGGGCATGCACAGCGTGATTGGTTGAAGATGCAATTGGAGACAAGTCGTGCGACTTGGAACGTGTTGGGTCAGCAAGTATTGATGTCGCGGATGTTGATCCCTGCAGAGCTGTTGCCGGCCTTGGTGAGTGTTCAAAGTGGTAATATTGATATGGAGAAAATTAAACAACTCGGTGCTTTGATTGGTGAGTTAACGGCGCTCAAAGTACGAATAGATTTGGGGGATAAAACAGTCACAGCTGAACAGAAGGCGCGCTTAACAACAGTGGTACCTTACAATCTTGATGCTTGGGATGGTTATACGGCTGAGCGGGAATTTATTTACCAAACACTAATTAGCCAAAAGAAAAAAGTCGTGGTTTTGGCAGGCGATACGCATAATGCCTGGTCATCAGCACTGTATGCTCAGAGTGCTCAGAATCAGGAAAAACAACATGTTGGTGTGGAGCTCGCGTGTAGTTCAGTGACCTCACCAGGCTTAGAGAAGTATTTGAATATTACGCAAGAGCAGTTGGAGCAATTCGAATATGCCTTCAACATGTTGATTGATGAATTGACCTACTGCAATCTCAATCAGCGTGGTTATATGTTGTTGAATTTTGATCAAAAGCGCTTACTGAGCAAATGGATCTTCTTGGATACGGTAAAAGATAAACAATATAAAGTGATTGATGGGCCACGCGCAAACAGAGTGAGTTTTAATACCAATTTGCTTGATCCAAATGGAATGTAATAAAGTTTTATGCCGAGCTCGGCTGGCTTGAGTGCTTGAGGTAAATGTTAATAAGATTGCTAGGTTGCGTGCGGCTTGGCAATTTTTTTATAGGGGCTGTAAGGGGGGTGTATAGGGGTTAATAAACCACAGGCCAAAAAAAACCAGCTTTCGCTGGGATTTTTTTGCACCATTTTCAAGTTGCTTAAAAATGGTGCCCGGGGCCGGACTCGAACCGGCACGCTTTGTGGGCGGGGGATTTTAAATCCCCTGTGTCTACCTATTTCACCACCCGGGCGTTACACAAGATTGGAGGCGGAGGTCGGAATCGAACCGGCGTACACGGAGT
>JASLJB010000079.1 GCA_030152605.1 Acinetobacter sp.
AGCTTATGGCTACAAATCTTGGCTCATCAAATAACTGACAAAAATATTCTCAAATAAACTTCGAGTAATTTCTACCAATCAATCAATGATAATTTTTAATTGATCAACCGATAAAAATCCACACAAGTTGTTCTTCATAATCTCTTAATGATCTTCTTGCTACTTCGTCAGCAGCAAGCTAGGTCGGCTATATTACTCTCTATCTCTAGAAAGTCAACATGTAATGTTAATATTTTTAAAATCTTGTTTTCAAACCCAACCACTTAATCCTGCGAACCGCATTTCATCAAGTGCTTGTTTCTCAACAAGTTTTTATCAACATCACCGCCGATGGATGTGCATTATAGGCGAAATATTTTCAGGCGCAACCCCTATTTTCAAGTTTTATTAAAATAATCGTTCGGGTGCGTGGTTTTTAAACGAAAAAGGTATTTTAAAGCTGGTTTGATTTTAAATAGATCAATAATCAAACATTACAAAAGAAACGACTCCTAAATACCACATGCTTAGCGCCCATTGATTATTGTTTGATTATTAAATTAATCAGTTAATACGCTAAAGATTCACCACTCACTGAAACATCCAATCCAATATCTTAACGGGATCAGAAAAACTAGCACATCTATTAACATAACAACGCCTTGGCACAGAACAAGCACAACGATTATCTCTTGAGAGACCAAGCGATGCATCTAACATCTAACATCTATCTAACAATAAGTATCGATACAAATACTTGTAGCAATGTAACAGAATTGTCATACAGTGAACTTACCATGCATGCAAATTTGAATAAGTAGTCTTTGAAATGACGCAGATCATGTCTTTTTATCACGATTTCCAACATAGCTCGCACACCTACATCAATCGTGAGCTATCCCTTCTCGAGTTCCATAAACGAGTCTTAGCACAAGCGAAAGATTCAAATTATCCTTTATTAGAAAGATTAAATTTTCTGATTATATTTTCACGTAATCTTGATGAGTATTTTGAAATCCGCGTGGCTGGGTTGATGAAGCAACTTGATCTCAACTTACACACTACCGCGCCGGACGGCATTCCGAACGAAGTACTCATCGAGCAAATCTCAGCCTTAGCACACCAAGCAATTGAAGAACAATACCAAATACTCAACTACACATTGCTTCCGCAACTGCAGAACCATGGCGTTCGCTTCATTCAACACAGTGATATTTTAGAAAAACATAAAGAATGGATCAAAAACTACTTCTTTAGCCAAGTCCAACCTGTCGTCACCCCGATTAGTTTAGATCCCTCGCATCCATTTCCACGACTGGTAAATAAAAGTCTTAATTTTATTGTCACTCTTTCTGGCAAAGATGCGTTTGGACGCCAAATTGAAATGGCGATCGTTCCTGCACCACGCTCCTTACCGCGTGTAGTCCGCCTACCGAATGAATTAACAGGCGGTGAAGAACATTACATTTTATTATCCGCCATTATTCATCAACACATCAGTGATCTTTTCCCTGGTATGACTGCAACCGGTTGTTATCAGTTTAGAGTGACACGCAATGCCGATTTAACCTTGGCTGCGGATGTCGATGATTTGGCAGTCGCACTCAAGGACGAACTCTCTTCTCGACGTTTTGGTCGAGCCGTTCGACTTGAAGTCGCAAAAAATACACCACCAAAACTCAGTCAATATTTACTCAAACACTTTGATCTCGACCCAATTCATCTTTACCAAGTGGACGGGCCAGTCAATCTGACACGATTATTGGCGAACTTTGATATTCCTGAATTACGCTTTAAACCGTATCAGCCTGTGATCCCTAAAGCCTTACGTCAACCACATCAAATTTTTGATGTACTTTCAAAGCGTGATTATTTACTACACCACCCCTTTGATTCTTTTGCTCCAGTGATCAATTTTCTTAAAGAGGCGGCGCAGGACCCCAATGTACTTGCGATTAAACAAACCTTATATCGCAGTGGACCTGATTCAGAGATTGTACAAATACTCGCGGAAGCCGCCCGAAATGGCAAAGAAGTCACAGCAGTGATCGAATTACGTGCGAGATTTGATGAAGAATCCAACATTATTGTGGCCAATATCCTACAAGAGGCAGGTGCAGTCGTGGTTTACGGTATTGTCGGCTATAAAACCCATGCCAAAATGATCCTGATCGTCCGTCGTGAGGGTGAGCAGTTAAAACGTTATGTGCACCTTGGTACTGGAAACTACCATGCTGGCAATGCAAAAATGTACACGGATTATGGCTTACTCACCACCCATCCTGAAGTATGTGAAGATGTACATAAAATATTCCAAGAGCTTACTGGAATGGGGCGAATGGCCAAACTCAAAAAACTCTTTCACGCTCCTTTTACCCTGCATAATCAACTGTTACAGCTCATCGAACAAGAAATTAACTTTGCAAAATCAGGCAAAAAAGCCCATATCATCATCAAAGTCAATGCACTGACAGAACCCCAGCTGATCGCAGCACTGTATAAGGCTTCACAAGCAGGTGTCATGATCGACCTCATCATTCGCTCTGTATGCTGTTTACGCCCACAGGTGAAAGAGCTTTCAGAAAATATCCGTGTCCGATCAATCGTTGGTCGGTTTTTAGAGCACACACGGGTGTATTATTTTCATCATGATGGCGATATTAAGTTATATTGTTCGAGTGCAGACTGGATGGGCCGCAATCTTTTCTCTAGAGTCGAAAGTTGCTTTCCGATCGAAGATAAAAAGCTTCGAAAACAAATTATTGAAAATGGTTTAATGATTTATTTAGCTGACAATGTACGTGCTTGGGAATTAGATCAACATGACTATTGGCACCCTGTAAAAGCAACAAATCAACAAACTGCTTTTGTTGCTCAACAGCTACTCATGGATCAGCGCAACATTTTCCCTACAGCATAAATTCAAAGCTGACTTTAAAATTAGGGAATTCGTGTAATCCTCGTTGCCACAGCCACAACATGATTGAATGGATTATACGAAAAGATAAAAATATGAGGCATTAAAACCTCACACTTTCCAAACCCTCTTTGACCGGAGGGTTTTTTTTATCTTTAATTTCAGCTGTGACTATTGAATTAATTGCAAAAAGCAGCAATGCCAGTTTGAGCACGACCTAGAATCAGGGCGTGTACATCATGCGTCCCTTCATAGGTATTCACCACCTCCAAATTGACCAAGTGTCGCGCGACGCCAAATTCATCACTAATGCCATTTCCGCCCAACATATCACGTGCTTGACGTGCAATATCTAAGGCTTTACCACAGTTATTACGCTTGATTAAAGAAGTTCCCTCAACCGAAGCAATACCTTCATCTTTCATACGACCAAAACGTAAAGCCACTTGCAGCCCAAGTGCAATTTCAGTCTGCATATCGGCAAGTTTCTTTTGGATCAATTGGTTGGCGGCTAAAGGTCGACCAAACTGCTTACGATCCATCGTATATTGATGAGCTGTATGCCAGCATGATTCGGCAGCCCCCATCGCTCCCCAAGCAATTCCGTAACGTGCACTATTGAGACAAGTAAAAGGACCTTTTAAACCTCGGACCTCTGGAAACGCATTTTCTTCAGGGACAAAGACTTCATCCATCACGATTTCACCGGTAATAGATGCACGTAACCCCACTTTGCCATGTATGGTTGGTGTGCTTAATCCTTTCCAGCCCTTTTCTAAAATAAAGCCACGAATATCACCGACACTGCCCTGTTCCGAAACCTCTTTGGCCCAGACCACAAATACATCAGCAATTGGACTATTAGTGATCCACATCTTGGCACCGCTGAGGCGATAGCCACCAGGAACTTTTTTGGCACGCGTACTCATACTGCCCGGATCTGAACCATGATCAGGCTCAGTCAAACCAAAGCAACCGATGTACTCACCAGAAGCTAATTTGGGGAGATATTTCTGTTTCTGCTCTTCAGAACCAAATTCATCAATCGGCACCATTACCAACGAGCTTTGCACGCTGGCCATCGAGCGATAACCTGAATCGACGCGTTCAATTTCACGTGCGATCAAACCATAACTGACATAGTTTAAACCCGAACCGCCATATTCCTCAGCAATCGTCGGACCTAATAAGCCTAAACTACCCATTTCTCGAAAAATCGCAGGATCAGTTTTTTCATGCCGAAACTGTTCAATTACACGCGGTAACAGCTGCTTCTGACAATACGCAGATGCACTATCGCGAATCATGCGTTCTTCTTCAGTTAGCTGATTTTCAATTAAAAATGGATCTTGCCATACAAAGCGAGAAGAGGATTTTGAAGAATTTTTCATAAGATAAATCACGTCCTGTGTATTAAGTAAAAAGCAGTATAAATAATGACTTATGCTAGAGCTGATTGCTTCAGAGATCAAATGAATAAATTTAATTCAACACGCTTGAGTAGTGCCAAAGCGTGATATCCCCATCATCCATATCCATGCTCGTGACGATAGACTTGATCCGACACTTAATCTGCTTGAGCAAATCCAACATAACGAGAAAGCCCTAAAGCACCTAAGTCCATTTTATAAATGACGTACTCCGGATAACTCGACTGGCTAATTTCTTGAAAAATATTCAATTGATCATCATTGGCATGAATATCATCAATCGAACGTGTCAGCGTGGCTTCAAACACATCACTGACATATTCAAAACTGACATCCATTGCAACAAAGAGTGTATGTTCACAAGGCTGAATGTATTGCTCTTTCGACCAATCCAATACAGCTGTGTGGCAATGTGGACAGGTTACATTTGCTTGATGATTTTTAACTTGAATGAGTTGAAATGTCATAATTTAGAGCACAAAATAAAAACCAGTTTAATGCAGTTTTCAAAAAATTAAAGACGCATTACATCCCAGCGCTGTGATTTTATTCAACAAGGATATTATGTCTACCATAGAAAAAGCGATTGCACTCGCTGCAAAGAAACATGCGGGCCAAATTGATAAGGGTAAACATCCATATATATTTCACCCACTTAGATTGATGTTTAAAATGAAAAGTACTGAGCAACAAATTGTTGCCGTACTGCACGATATTTTAGAAGATACCGATACCACCGTGGTTGATTTGATTTCATTAGGGTTCAGTCAAGAGATCATCGATGCAATTTTAGCATTGACCAAAAGGAAACATGAATCACGTACTGAAGCCGCCTATCGTGCGGTTCAAAATCCAATTGCGCGCATCGTCAAGCTCGCTGATGTTGCAGACAATATGGATATTTCAAGGATCAAGCAACCCAGTGCGCGCGACTTGATGCGCATTGAAGAGTATCGGCATGTGCAACAAATTCTCAGTTCAGGTCACGATCTGCTAGCAATTCATAAATAAATCAAGTGATCGGCTAAAATTGCATTAGACAGGCGAATAATCCAAGCGATAGAAGTTTTCAATGCTATGATTTTTATACTGTATAAAGTGATTTTAGCGATCCCCCACTGAGATCAGACTGTTTTCCCACAAGCGCTGTTAAAATAACAACAGCCGCCAAATTTGCAACGTTACAGCATGACTTTTATATTTTTTCTGCCAAATCACGTTTGACTTTAGCAAGCGAATTCTTTAAAAAACATTTACTGTTGCATAATTGGAATGTTCAATGTTACCTGACTTAGATGATTTCTACTGCTTTGCCTTGGTGGTCGAACATGGCGGCTTTAGTGCTGCTGAGCGTGCGACGGATATTCCAAAATCAAAACTAAGTCGACGTGTTTATCAACTCGAAGAAAATCTAGGCGTGCGCTTGATTCAACGCAGCTCTAGACATTTTGCGGTCACAGATATCGGAATGAATATTTATCAGCATGCTCAAGTCATGATCAATGCAGCACAAGCGGCACATGATTTGGTCGATCACTTGAGTGTTCAACCGCGTGGCGTGATCAAAGTCAGTTTACCTGTCAGTGTGGCGCAGAATGAATTGGCTAAAATATTACCTGAGTTTTTAAAACGCTATCCCGAAATTAAAGTTCAACTTTTTGTCAGCAATCGTCGGGTTGATATCATCAATGAAGGCATCGATGTGGCGCTACGGGTTCGCTCCAATCTTGATGACGACCCCAATCTTGTGATTCGTCAATTTCAACACATCGAACAACATCTATTTGCCAGCCAAGCTTATCTGAATCAATATGGCATAGTCAGTACGCCAGATGATCTGAGTCAACACCGTATTCTGAGTATGGTTGAAGATCATCTCGACCAACATATGATTTTACACGATGCACAAAACCAGCAAATCAAAGTAAAAGTGAGCCCGACTGTGATGGGATCAGACTTGAGTCTATTGGCACAACTGGTCAGTCAAAATTGTGGTCTAGCCTTACTGCCGGATACCGTCGCCAATGATTATTTAAAAACCGGGCAAATCGTCCGAGTATTACCGGAATGGAAAGCACCACACGGGGTTTTACATGCTGTTTATCCTTCCAGACGCGGCCTATTGCCCGCTGTACGTGTATTTATCGACTATTTAGTTGAATGTTTGAGCAAAAAAACAGCCTTAACTTCGCGGTAGTGAACAGCTAAAGCATCTCATGCATTTTTTTGATACCATTCGCTTAGTTTTTTATCACTGTATTTTATATGAGCTTAGCGAATTACTCTGAACAGCTTCAGGAAAAGATCCAACGAATTGAAGCACAATTCAATTCATTTCAACCACCTGCATTAGCAGTATACCCTTCACCTGAACAGCATTTTCGAATGCGTGCAGAATTTCGGATCTGGCATGAACAGGATGATATGTTTTATGCCATGTTTGAGCGCTCCGCAACAGACAATTCCAAGCAAGTTATTCGTATTGATCAATTCCCGATTGCGGATCAGCAAATAAACCAATTGATGCCGGTGCTACTCGAACAGCTCAAAGCCGATCCTGTACTACGTAAACGTTTATTTGAAGTACATTTCCTATGCAGTTTAAAAGGCGAAATGCTGGTCTCGTTGATTTATCATCGTCCGCTAGAACAAGACTGGGAAATCGCGGCACAACAATTGGCACAGCAGCTCGGTATTAAGCTCATCGGTCGCAGCCGTAAGCAAAAATTTGTATTCAGTGATGAATTTATTATTGAAGAGCTACAAGTCTTTGATCAGCGCTATCAATACAAACAATTTGAAAGTAGCTTTACTCAACCCAATGCCAAAGTTTGTGAAAAAATGCTGACTTGGGCCTGTGAAGCTGCGCAAGGTTCAGAGCAGGATTTACTCGAACTTTATTGTGGTAATGGTAATTTCACCCTACCTTTATCCAAGCATTTTAGACGTGTCCTTGCGACAGAAATTGCAAAATCATCCGTCTATGCAGCACAGTGGAATATTGAACAAAATCAGATCGATAATATTCAAATCGCCAGACTTTCTGCTGAAGAGTTCACTCAAGCCTACCAAGGCAGTCGCCAATTCCGCCGTCTCGAAGAAGCCCAAATCGATCTACAAAGTTATCAGTTTGATAGTGTATTCGTAGATCCACCACGTGCGGGCATCGATGTGGATACACTGAACTTATTGCAAGGTTTTCAGCGTATTATTTATATTTCATGTAATCCAGACACTTTATTCGACAATCTACAACAGCTGAGCCAAACCCATCGAATCAGTAAATTTGCACTATTTGATCAATTTCCTTACACCCACCATGTAGAGTGCGGTGTTCTACTTGAAAAGATTTAAATTCTTGAAATAAATCACATTTATGGGTGATCTTTGTTCGCCCATATTTTTGAAAAATCAAGAAAATGTGCAAGTTTTTAATGACTGTTTAATATTTTCGTTAAGATTAGCGGATATTATCGAAAAATTTACGGTAATTTTACGCTGCTTCATCGGTATAGCGCTTGTAATTTTATTTATATTGGCTATATTTCGTACTATGTTTAGTTATAAAAGAAGGCTCTATGAGTTTTTGGCAAAAGCTGTTCACGTCAGATCAGCAGGAAAACGAGCATAAAAACCAAATTGCTTGTGTTAAAAATGACTGTTCATATAAAACCAATGATCAACTTATTTCTTTGCTGTTAAAAGAAAAGGATGAAGAAATCATCTTTGGGATCAAGGAAGTATTAATGTCTAGAGGCTTTAGCCGTAAAGAGTTAAATGAATTTATGCCCTCTCATTTACGGGTATAGTCCCGGCGCACAATGAGATTGCTTTAACAACATATGATAAAAAGGCACTTAAACTATTAAGTGCCTTTTCTGTTTCTACGCTACATGTATCTATTTTTTAACTTAATTTTCTTCATCTAAAACTCAATACTGGTTTCAAATCGATCTCTAGATATACGCTACAGAGTCTTCTATTTTATAAACTGCCACTTTTAGTTATACAAACACTTTGACCGACACGAAAGTGTAAGTAAATGCAACAAAGCCCCTTGTTGAATTATATTCAACTTTATCAATATTAAATGAGCCTATTTTAGCCAGCATGTGTATACCGCACATTAAACAGTATTTAAATTACATTTTAATGATCAAATCGGCAGCAAGTTAGATTTTGCAATGGATTGAAATTGAAAAAGAAACACAACTAGATCTATAAATTTGGCTTTTTTAAGATTTAACGCAATAAAAAACAGCTGATTGAAATAAATTCATGCAAAATACGCAGGTTAAGCTAGTCCTATTGATGAAGTCGATGTAACATATCGCGTCTTTATGAATAAACTGTGATAGGACTTTCATGCGTGAGTATGCCGTTTTTACTTCGGAATCTGTAAGTGAGGGACATCCCGACAAAATGGCGGATCAAATCAGTGACGCTATACTGGATGCCATCTTAAAAGAAGACCCTTATGCTCGAGTGGCTTGTGAAACTTTAGTAAAAACAGGCGCTGTGGTACTTGCAGGTGAAATTTCATCGACAGCAAATGTTGATTTCGAAGCTGTTGTTCGCCAGACCGTTAATGGGATTGGCTATCATCACACCGATCTTGGCTTTGATGGCTCGACATGTGCTGTGATCAATATGATTGGGAAACAATCACCTGAAATTGCACAAGGTGTCGATCGCCAAAAACCTGAAGATCAAGGTGCTGGTGATCAGGGCTTAATGTTTGGCTATGCTAGCCGTGAAACTGATGTGCTGATGCCAGCACCGATTTCATATGCGCATCGCCTGATGGAAAAACAGGCCGAGTTACGTCGTAACGGTCGCCTGTCTTGGTTACGTCCAGATGCAAAAAGCCAAGTGACTTTTGCCTATGAAAATGGCAAACCAGTTCGTTTGGATGCAGTGGTACTGTCAACACAACATGACCCTGAAATCAGCCAAGCCAAGCTTAAAGAAGCAATTATTGAAGAAATCATTAAACCGATTATTCCTTCTGAGATGTTCCATAGCGGCACCAAGTTCCACATCAATCCAACTGGATTGTTTGTGATCGGTGGCCCTGTTGGCGACTGTGGTTTGACTGGACGTAAAATTATTGTTGATACCTATGGCGGCATGGCACGTCATGGTGGTGGTGCGTTCTCAGGTAAAGATCCATCTAAAGTTGACCGTTCAGCTGCATATGCAGGCCGCTATGTGGCTAAAAACATTGTTGCTGCAGGCTTAGCGGATAAATGTGAAATTCAAGTATCCTATGCAATTGGGGTTGCTGAACCTACATCGATTTCGATCAACACATTTAACACCGGAAAAATCTCAGATGAACTTATTGTTCAACTGGTGCGTGAACACTTTGATCTACGCCCGTATGGGATTACCCGTATGTTAGATCTACTACAACCGATGTATCAGCAAACAGCTGCATACGGTCACTTCGGTCGTGAAGGTAATGATCATGCATTTACATGGGAAAAAACAGATAAAGTTGAAGCGCTTAAAGCATCAGCAAATCTTTAATCCTTGAATTAAGCTTAGGTCTTAATCAGTGATGCGATCTTTGATCAAATCACTCAAAAAACGCTCAGTATCTTCAAAGTGCTGGGCGTTTTTGATGCAAGTCAGCTTCACTGTTTGGAAATCGGTGGAGCTTTATCTTTGCTCAAAACATCAAATAATGTTTGTTTGACAGGTTGTTCTTGATGATCTTGAATATAAATATGCACTAACTTAAAGGTCAGCACCACAGCTAGACAGGCAGTCAGGCAGAAAATCCAAAGGTTAATTGGGCTTTTAATATGATGCGAGCCACACTGCGGACACTCTTTATGACTACTCGTCAAGACTTTGCTACAGCAAGCACACTGATATTGGTAATGCATAGGTATCCTCCTATTTCAATTTCTATATGCCATCCATTCGCATATTTATATTGTCTCAAGATCATAAGAGACTCAAGAAACAAAAACAATCAATTGTTTAAGTAAATATGCTGAACAAACATATCATAGCGACATAGATGCAAGATCAGCATATATTGCAGCCTAACCTATACACTTTGCTACATTTGCATGCAATATAGCGAAAAGGTATAACATATTGATGACATTTTACGGTGTCTCTCAGATAAAATTGATACCCGATATTTTCACACCACTGCGCAGTAGGATCATTCAGATGAAACTCATTCATAAAGGCGGTTTTAGAGAGCGAGCCAATCGAGAGCGTAAATATCAACAGTCTGAAAACCAACGAACCAGCCTCGATATTAAACGCCCCTATCAACCACGCCAGTCATATGATGATGTAGAACAAGGCCTTAAAACAGAACAGCCAGAACCTTTAATCCCGACCGCGTCTCATCCAGCACGCTAAAAAAAAGCCGAATCAAAGATTCGGCTTATCAGATCGAACAGATTGTGATTATTTTTTTGGGGTTACATCTTTAAATTCAATTTGTTTACGCTCTGGCTCAACTTCATGTGCTTCACCATCAATTACGTTGGAATCGCGGTACTGTCCTGAATTTGGATTTTGCATGTCTTGCATCTGACGCATCAAGTCTGCAAATGGATTTTCAGCGCCTGTAGCCCCTTGATTCATATTGCCACCCATCATACCGCCCATCATTTTTTCCATCATGGCTTGCTGGCGTTTCGCAATCGCTTGCATGAACAAGGTACGGAAGAATTTTTGAACCGGTGGGATCAGGATCAAAATCGCCAATACATCACTGATTAAGCCTGGAATTAGCAACAAAAAGCCTGCCATCGCCATCGCGATTTTACGTCCAACCACAGGGTCTGCGCCCATTTGCCCAGTCATTTGCATTTGCTGCAACTGCGGCATAATACTCGCCGTACTTGAGCGCAACATACTTAAGCCAATGAAAAAAGCGATGATGAACCAGAAAAATACATACCAACCACTCATGAATTGTGCGACCCCAATCCATACGGCTATTTCTGCAACAATCGCAATTAAAATCAGGGGGAATAATTTCATGAGGACCTATTATCTCTAAAGTTTAAAACTGGTTATGAGTATGCGGCGTCAAATCTATAGATCAAACATTTTCCATACCCTTATGTGACTGAATATATCTCAGCAGCAGCGTGATCTAGATCGTTCTCAAAGATATTGCCAATCAGGCTCACCTGAGCTTTGAAAACTTAATCAACGCATATATCGCAAAAGCAATCTGCTAAATTCGATGTTCTTCGCTGAACAAATAAATTATGGGTATGATTTTACAATTATCAAGCATTCTGCAACGAGAATTTTGAGGATGCTGTTTTTTAGAACAAAAACCTGTTCCTGAGCATGCTTCTCTCTGCGTATTTTCATACCCTGAAAAATCAGCATGCACAAGCAGCGACATTATGTAACAATATCAACTTTATCGTAAATTTTACTCTCGCATGACCTTAATTATTGGGATTGACCCAGGTTCACGTTTAACCGGTTATGGCATTATTCAAAAAGATGGCCAAAAACTAAGTTTTGTCGATGCCGGTACCATTCGTACAGAAACCAAAGAGATGCCTGAACGACTCAAGCGAATTTTTGCTGGCATTCATCGCATCGTTGAGTTTCATCAACCGACTGAAGCCGCAGTAGAACAAGTCTTTATGGCCAAAAACCCAGATTCTGCACTCAAGCTTGGCCAAGCTCGGGGTGCTGCTATTGCAGCATTGGTCAATCAAGACCTCGCCGTTGCCGAATATACAGCACGTCAAATTAAGCAATCGGTGGTGGGATATGGCGCGGCGGACAAAGAACAAGTTCAGATGATGGTGATGAAAATCCTCAACTTAAGCATCCGCCCACAAGAAGATGCTGCCGATGCACTTGCAACTGCGATTTGCCATGCACATGCCTCTGGCAGTATGAGCAAGTTGGCGGTCTTAAACGCCTTAGGTGGCATGGCACGCGGCCGCAGTCGTAGCAGCTCACGTCGACGTTAAACACTGCGCTTTGGTTTAAGTTGCTTAGACTAAACACGCATCACAGATCGGTCACAGAGAATACTAGCAATAAAAAACTCAGCCTAAGCTGAGTTTTTTATTGTCTTTAAGTCCCTTATTTTTTAGGCTTAAAGCTGTCTCTTAAGTCTAGAATACGGTTAAACACCGGGTGATCTGCGGCATGATCATAACGATCTGCGACAAAATAGCCTTCACGTTCAAACTGAAAACGATCTTCTACTTGTGCTTGTGCCAATGATGGCTCAATCACGGCTTGAACCACTTTGAGTGACTCAGGATTGAGGTTATCTAAGTAGTCCTCACCGGTTTCAGGATCTGACTCTGTGAACAAACGCTCATAGATACGCACTTCAGCAGGCACGCCTTTCTCCGCAGAGACCCAATGAATCACACCTTTGACTTTACGACCTTCAGGATTTTTGCCTAAAGTTTCAGGATCAATCGAGCATTTCAATTCGATGACTTCACCAGCGGCGTCTTTGATCACTTCATCGCATTTGATCACATAGGCATGGCGCAAACGAACTTCACCTTCTGGAATCAAACGTTTAAAGCCTTTCGGTGGCACTTCTTCAAAGTCTTTACGATCAATATAAATCTGCTGAGTCAATGGAATTTCACGCTCACCCATGTCTACATTCGGATGACGCGCATGTGATAAAGCCATTGCCTCTGGCAGATTGGTTAAAGTCACTTTAAGCGGGTTCAGCACTGCCATACCACGTGCTGCGGTATTTTCAAGTGATTGGCGGATACAGAACTCTAGCATCGCCACATCAACGATCCCATCGGTTTTAGAGACACCAACGCGCTGACAGAAATCACGTAAACCAGCAGCGGTAAAACCACGACGACGCATCCCGACAACGGTTGGCATACGAGGATCGTCCCAACCTTGTACATGACCGCCTTCAACCAAACGACGTAATTTACGTTTAGATGTGATGGTGTAGTCAATATTTAAACGGCTCGACTCATACTGACGTGGAACTGCTGTAGATTTAACTTTCTCCACCACCCAATCATAGAATGGACGATGGTCTTGAAACTCAAGCGTACAAAGTGAATGGGTAATACCCTCAATCGCATCGGATAATGGATGTGCATAATCATACATCGGGTACATTTTCCATTGATCACCAGTTTGATGATGCTCAGAATGTAAAACACGATATAAAATTGGATCACGCATATGCACATTCGGCGATGCCATATCGATCTTGGCACGAAGTACTGCTTGTCCTTC
>JASLJB010000010.1 GCA_030152605.1 Acinetobacter sp.
CCTTTAGGCTGCCGGTTTTACGGTTCTAATTTCAATATGTTTGCTTTGCTGCGGATTCACCACGATGCGATCGACATAGATGCCGGGCAAGTGGATATCGTCTGGATCTAAGTCACCAATTTCAACCAATTCTTCTACTTCGACGATGGTGATCTTGGCGGACATGGCACAGTCCGGATTGATATTGCGTGCGGTTTTACGAAAAACCAAATTGCCAGCTTTATCAGCCTTATAGGCTTTGACCAAGGCCAGATCGGCATTCAATGCTTTTTCGAGTAGATAGTCCTGCCCATCAAAGTTTCTGACTTCTTTGCCTTCTTGTACTGCCGTGCCCACGCCAGTTTTGGTATAGAAGGCGGGGATCCCCGCACCCGCAGCACGGAGCTTTTCCGCCAAGGTGCCTTGTGGGGTCAGTTCAACTTCTAATTCACCCGAGAGATACTGGCGCTCAAACTCTTTGTTGCCGCCGATATAAGAGGAGATCATCTTTTTAACTTGGCCAGACTCGAGTAACAAACTCAGGCCAATCCCATCAATCCCGGCGTTATTACTAATACAGGTCAGTTGCTGCGCATTGGAGTCACGTAAAGTCTGGATCAATAACTCTGGAATACCACACAGACCAAAACCACCCACGGCGATCAACATCTGGTCCTGTACCACATCAAACAGCGCAGACTGGCTGTCTGGAAAAACTTTATTCATGCTATGTCCCTATATAACGTCCTAAGATCGGCTATTCACTGGAATTGGGCACGGCATGTACCCAAATCCATGTGTAAGATCAAATGCTTGGCTTATTAAACCGCTGCATCATCATCGCGATTGACCAACGTCAGGATGTCATAGGTCGCAACCAATTCACCGCGTTGATTTTTGACCTTAATGTCCCACACCACCACACCATGTGCTTTTTGGCTTGGATCACGCTGTAGTTTCGGGGTTTTTTGTTTACAGGTCAGCTCAACTTGAATGCTGTCACCAATTTTCACCGGTTCAACAAAGCGTAAGTTATCCATACCATAGTTGGCGATTACTGGACCGGCAGGCGCATCCACAAATAGACCCGCTGCGGCAGACACAATGAAATAGCCATGTGCGACACGTTCACCGAACAGCGACTCGGCTGCTGCGATCTTGTCCATGTGCGCATAGAAGTGATCACCACTGAGACAACCAAAGTTGACCACATCGGCTTCAGTCACGGTACGGCGTGCCGTGAGCAGACGTTCACCCACGCGTAATTCATCAAAGGATTTCTTAAATGGATGGACGCGGTCTTCATAGACTTTGGCACCGATGGTCCAGCTGTGTCCAATCTGGGTCATGGCATCCGGTGAACCCTGAATCGCAGTACGTTGCATATAGTGTTTGACTGCGCGTAGACCACCGAGTTCTTCACCACCACCGGCACGACCCGGGCCACCATGCACCAAGTGCGGCAGCGGTGAACCATGACCGGTACTTTCTTTGGCACTGTGACTGTCCAAGACATGCACACGACCATGCCACGGCGCAATTTTAGTGATCAGCTGTTCGATGTTCTGATCCACATTGCGCACCACAGAAGCCACCAAGCTGCCTTCACCTCGCGCCACCAATGTGCCGAGTTGTTGCAGATCATCGTATGGCATCAAGGTCACGACTGGACCAAAGGCCTCGATCTGATGAATGCTTTGCGCTTGGCTCGGATCAGCACAACGCAACACCGTCGGTGGATAGAAAGCACCTTTTTCAGGATGATCCGCTTCAATCTGGAAGTCAGCGTTAAGATGACCGCCGAATACGATCTGTGCTTCTTGGCTGAGTTGCTCCACTCTTTGAGCTACATCATGTTTCTGTTTGACACTGGCGAGGGCACCCATGGTGACGTTTTCACGAGCTGGATCACCAACCACGACTTTTTGCAGACGAGCGATCAGGCGGCTTTGTACCGTATCCAGTAAGGCGGCAGGCACAAAGGCACGGCGAATCGCGGTACATTTCTGTCCAGCTTTGGTGGTCATCTCACGGAATACTTCACGTGCAAATAAGTCGATGGTTTCGTCACTGGCATCAGGGGTCAAAATCGCACTGTTGACCGAATCGGCTTCCATGGTAAATGGAATCGAATACGCGTTGAGATGTGGATGGGCACGTAATTTTTGACCTGTCGCCGCAGAACCAGTAAAAGTAACCGTGTCTTGTGGATTGAGATGATCAAATAAATCATAGGTTTGGCCACAGATCAGCTGCAGTGAACCTGTTGGTAATAGTCCGCTGGTCAAAATATCTTGAACCACGGCATGGGTCAGCTCTGCGCCTTCAGTCGCAGGCTTGACGATACATGGCACACCGGCCAATAGCGTCGGCGCAATCTTCTCTAACATGCCCCAGATCGGGAAGTTAAAGGCATCGATATGCACTGCCACACCGGCTTTGGGACTGAGAATGTGTTTGGCGCCAAAAGTGCCATTTTTTGAAAGTGGAATCCAGGCATCTTCAACCAAGGCGGTTTCATTGCTGAGTTCACGACGTACCAAACTCGAATAGGCGAATAGGGTGCCGATTCCGCCTTCGATGTCGATCCACGCGTCTTTGCGGGTACAGCCCGTGGCTTTGGCCAAGCTGTAATAGTCTTCTTTGCGTTCGAGTAGATACTGCGCCACCTGTTTTAAGGCATTGGCACGTTCATGAAAGGTCAGCGCAGCAAGTGCTGAGCCATGCTGCTTGGCATAGGCCACAATCGCCTGGGTGTCGATGCCATGACTACTGACCTGATAAATCGCTTCACCGCTAATCGCATGATAAACAGTACGAAAATCTTGTTGTGCAAGATGCGCTGTGCCACAAACCAAAGAACTTAAGGTCTTTAAATCTGTCTGTTTAATCGGGTCTTGGGTATCGTTTTGCGCCGTAGTGCTCATTCCTGATGCTGACTCAAGCATTGCCAAACTCCTTTTATGATACGGTTTGAAATATATTTGAATTTTGATGATTCATAATCTCCATGTTTAATCTCAAAAAGTCAAATGATTTCGTACTTATACTCTAGTTATGCAAAAGCGTTTCAGATTAAATTATTTAAAATCAATAGATTAAAAATAAAGATTTAATAATATTTGTGATACGCACAAATAAGCATTGATTTTTTATACGTATCGCATTAACTTTGAAGCATAGACACTTTGGGATGAGTGAGGACACAATGAAAAACTATCAACAGGACTTTGATCAAGCGATCGAAAAGGATATTTCAATCGAGCCAAAAGATTGGATGCCTGATGCTTACCGCAAAACTTTAATTCGCCAAATCGGCCAACATGCACACTCAGAAGTGGTCGGTATGTTGCCTGAAGGCAATTGGATTACCCGTGCACCCAGCTTGAAACGTAAAGCAGTGTTGTTGGCCAAGGTGCAAGACGAAGCCGGTCATGCGCTCTATCTTTATAGTGCCGCGGAAACCTTGGGTGCCGATCGTGATGACATGATGGACAAACTCATCGCAGGGCGGATGAAGTATTCCTCTATCTTTAACTATCCAACCTTGAGCTGGGCCGATGTTGCGGCGATTGGCTGGTTGGTGGATGGTGCTGCGATCGTGAATCAAGTGGCGCTGTGCCGTACCTCATATGGTCCTTATGCACGTGCCATGGTCCGCGTCTGTAAAGAAGAGAGTTTCCATCAACGTCAGGGCTTTGAAGCCATGATGCAGTTGGCCAACGGCACCCCAGAACAAAAACAAATGGCCCAAGATGCAGTCAATCGTTTTTGGTGGCCGGTGCAAATGATGTTTGGTCCAAGTGATGACAACTCGCCAAACAGTGCGCAAAGCATGCAGTGGAAAATCAAACTGTTTAGTAACGATGCCTTACGTCAAAAATTTATCGACAATACCGTACCGCAAGTCTTACAGCTTGGTTTAACTGTGCCAGATCCTGAGTTACGTTTTAACGCGGAAACAGGCCACTACGAGTCTGGCGAGATCAATTGGGATGAGTTCTTTGAAGTGCTTGCAGGCAAAGGCCCGTGCAATCACGAACGCATCGAAGCACGCCGTAAAGCGTGGGAAGGCGGCAAATGGGTACGTGATAGTGCTGCCGTCTATGCACAAAAACAGCAACAACAGCAGGCTGAGAAAGTCGCTTAGTTGAGGCATCGCATTCGCCCAATTCAACGCCCATCGCATTCGCTAACACCATTCGCCAATCAGTATTTAAGGAAGGATCTCATCATGAATAATAAAAATAACTGGTCACTGTTCGAAGTATTTGTCCGTAGTAAACAAGGGCTTAGCCATCGCCATGTCGGTAGCTTGCGTGCGCCAGACGCAGAAATTGCCCTGCAAAATGCGCGTGATGTTTATACGCGTCGTAACGAAGGGATCAGCATTTGGGTGGTCAAATCCGAATTGATCACTTCATCGCAGCCTGAGTCTAAGGATGAGTTTTTTGATCCAGCCCTCGACAAAGTCTATCGCCATCCAACGTTTTACCACATCCCTGATGGCATTGAGCACATGTGAGGAGCTGTAGCATGAACACGATCAACAACAATTCAGTATTTTCACAGTTCCTTTTACATCTTGGTGATAGCCAGTTGGTGTTGTCACATCGTTTGGCAGAGTGGTGCGGCCATGCACCTGAGTTAGAGCTCGACATTGCCATGGCCAATATCGGTCTGGATCTGTTGGGTCAAGCGCGGACTGTGCTCAGCCTTGCCGGTGAAGTCGAAGGCCTCGGCCGCGACGAAGACCAGTTGGCCTTTCTGCGCAGTGAGCGCGAGTATCGCAACTTACTGCTGTGCGAACAGCCGAATGGTGACTTTGCTCAAACCATGTTGCGTCAATGGTTGATGGATCATTACCACAACTTGATGTTTAGCGCGCTGAGCGAAAGTACCCATCCAGAACTTGCTGCCTTTGCGATCAAGTCCTTGCGTGAAGTGAAGTATCACTTACGTTTTTCAACCGCGTGGATGGAGCGTTTGAGTTTGGGTACGCCTGAAGCACATGAGAAAACCCAACTCGGATTAAACGAGTTGTGGCGTTTCACTGCCGAGTTGTTCGATATGAGCGATGAAGAGCAGGTCTTGGTTGAGCAAGGTTTGATTGCTGATTTGGCGCCTTTAAAAGCAGCATGGCAACAACAGGTCTTGGCAGAGTTGCAACGTTTTGAGCTTGAGGTTCCGGCATTGGGCGCGTATCGCCGTGGTGCCAAACAGGGCATGCATACTGAGCATCTCGGTTTTGTATTGGCGGAGTTGCAATACATGCAGCGCGCTTATCCGAATATGAGCTGGTAAGTCTGAGGACTGATCGGCGTCTGATTGAACAGTTAAGTTTGAGCGTCTAGTTGGCCGTTTGAGTCAACGCGAATCACATGGAGTGAGCCACATGAATTTAATCCCGCAAGTCACACATCAGTGTTGGGAACTTTTGCAACAGATCTCTGATCCTGAAATCCCGGTTTTGTCTGTGGTGGATTTGGGCATGATCCGTGGTGTGGAATTGAATCAGGACAATGAAATTGTGGTTCGCCTGACGCCAACCTACAGCGGCTGTCCAGCAACAGATGTGCTTAGAGATGATATTAAACAAGTCTTTAGCGCACATGGTCTCAGCCCAGTCAACGTGGTGGTCGATCTCACCGAAGCATGGACCACCGACTGGATGAGCCAAAGCGGTAAAGATAAGTTAAAAGCCTATGGCATCGCACCACCGCAAGGTTCAGCACATCAGTGTGGTACCCATGTCGCGCTGGTGGATGGGATCGAATGTCCACAGTGCCACAGTCAAAACAGTAAGTTATTGAGTGAATTCGGTTCGACCGCATGTAAAGCCTTGTATCAATGCCAAGACTGCTTAGAACCATTTGACTACTTTAAATGCATTTAGCTTGAGCCAGATCAAAGACGTCGTTTGAAGCGTCAATATGTAAGAGGGAATTCACATGAGTCAATTTGTACCGTTAACCATAAAATCAATTACGCCGCAAACCGAGCAGGCCATTTGTATCGCATTTGAGTTGACGCCAGATCAACAGCAAAGCTTTCAATACCAACCGGGGCAACATCTCACCATCCGCCATATGAGTGATGCCGGTGAACTACGTCGTTGCTACTCGATCTGTAGTGATGTGCAAGAAGATATGAGTATTGCGATCAAGAAAATTGATCAAGGTCAGTTTTCAACTTGGGCCAATGAGCATTTAAAAGCCGGTGATCAGCTTGAAATCATGCCGCCACAAGGGGTGTTCTTTCAAAAAGCCGCCAAAACCGGTGGTCAAAACTACCTTGGCTTTGCCGCAGGCAGTGGCATTACTCCAATTCTGTCTATCGTCAAGTCTGTCTTGTTGCAAAAAAATGATGCCAACTTCACCTTGATCTATAGCAACCGCTCATGGAAACAGACCATGTTTGCTGAGCAAATCTTGGATCTGAAAGATCGTTTTAAAGAACGCTTTCAGTTGGTGAATATTTTCTCGCGTGAAATGAATGACAGTGCCTTGCTCAATGGCCGGATCGACGCTGAAAAACTGCGTTTGTTGTACCAAGCCGACTTGATCAACAGTTCTTTTGATCACTGCTTCGCTTGTGGTCCAGATGAAATGATGGCGGCGGTTGAAACCGTACTGCCTGAACTCGGCATTGATCGCAGCAAAATCCATACTGAACGCTTTAATACCGGCACTGCACCGAAAGCCACCGCAGCACAGATTGAAAGTCGTAACGAAGAACGGGTCAACATCGTGCTTGATGGCCGTGAGTTGATCGTGGAAGTGTCTAAACAAGATGACAGCATCTTGGATGCCGCTTTACGTGCCGGTGCTGACTTGCCTTATGCCTGTAAGGGCGGCGTGTGCGCGACCTGTAAATGTAAAGTGCTCGAAGGTGAAGTGGAAATGGCGATTAACTACAGCCTTGAGCCAGAAGAGCTGGCCAAAGGCTATGTCTTGAGTTGCCAAGCACGTCCAACCACGGCGAATGTACGTCTAAGTTTTGACGAGTAATCCACAAGGACAGGGCCACTCAGCGTTTGCGCTCGGCCCAGGTGAGGTGTGCTGTAAGGCACGCGACTGCGACAAGTACAAGTTTGGAGAAATCGTGATGGAGCATGAGATGTCAGCAGCACAGGCGACGACTGAAAGCCCGTTGTTAAAACACAGCGTGGTGAAAACTGGGGTAATGCTGATCGAGCTGAATCGCCCTGAAAAACGCAATGCACTCAACAATGCCACCTTGCAGCAATTGGCACAACTGTTACAGCAGTTGCAAGCTGATCCAAGCATCAGAGCGGTGGTGATCACTGGCAACGAGCAGTGTTTTGCTGCCGGTGCAGATCTGAATGAATTGGCACAGCTCGACGTGGTCTCGATCCAACAAGATCAACGCCCGATGCTGTGGAAGCGCATCGATGAATTCTCCAAACCGATCATCATGGCGGTAAATGGCTTTGCCTTTGGTGCCGGCTTTGAACTGGCGCTGCATGGCGACATCGTCATTAGCGGTGAAAATGCCCAGTTTGCCTTGCCTGAAATTGGTCTAGGCATGTTGCCCGGTGCTGGGGGGACGCAACGCTTAGCACGTTTGGTCGGTCAACAACTGGCCATGCGTTGGGCCATGACCGGTGAACGCATCTCAGCACAGCTCGCCCTACAACATGGCATCAGTAGTCAAATCTGTCCGACGGGACTCAGCGTGCAATATGCAGTTGAGTTGGCCGCCAAGATCGCCCAACAAGCGCCATTGGCGATTGGGGTGATCAAACAATCTTTAAAATCAATTCATGAAGTGACTTTGAGCCAAGGCTTAAAGCTCGAACGTCAGCATTTTGTTTGGCTTGCGGCGACCGAAGACCGCCAAGAAGGCATTAATGCATTTTTAGAAAAAAGAAAACCAGTGTTTAGAGGTGTGTGATGGATTACCAAACAATTCTCGTTGAAGAAAAAAATGCGGTCGGTTATTTGACTTTTAATCGTCCCAAGCAACTGAATAGCTTTAACGAAAGCATGCACCTAGAAGTCTCTAAAGTGCTGAAAGCCTGGTCCAAAGACCCTGCGATTCGCGCCGTGGTGATCTCGGCCGAAGGTCGTGGTTTTTGTGCCGGACAAGACCTGAATGATCGCGTGGTTGATCCCAATGCCGACGCTCCAGATCTGGGTCTATCGATTGAAAAATATTACAACCCCTTGATCAAACTAATCACCGAGATGCCAAAACCGGTGATCTGTGCGGTGAATGGTGTGGCTGCAGGTGCCGGTGCCAATATTGCGTTGGCCTGTGATTTGGTCATCGCGGCCAAATCCGCCTCATTTATCCAAGCATTCTGTCGTCTGGGCTTGGTACCAGACTCGGGCGGAACTTGGTTCTTGCCACGTTTGGTCGGGCGTGCCCAAGCCATGGGTTTAGCCATGCTCGGTGACAAGCTCCCAGCAGAACGCGCGCAGCAGCTTGGGATGATTTGGCAGTGTGTTGAGGATGAGCAATTACAAGCTGAAGCACGCACACTGGCTGAGCATTTGGCGAAGCAACCGACCTATGGTTTGTCGTTGATCAAAAAAGCCATCCATGCCGCAGCCGGTAATAACTTGGATGAACAACTGTTGTTGGAACGTGATTTACAACGTTTGGCCGGTCGTTCGCATGACTATAAAGAAGGCGTACAAGCATTTATGCAAAAACGCACACCTGAATATCAAGGAAGCTAAGCATGCAACAACTTCATAATCCGCACACCACAGAGCACATGGATTTGAGTCAGTGCCGGGTGGCGGTGATTGGCGCAGGCACCATGGGCATCGGGATCGCGCAATTGGCCGCGATGCACGGGCATCCGACTTTGGTGTTTGATCTGAATGCCAATACCGCAGTGGCGAGCATGGCTCAACTGACAGAGCGTCTGAGTAAACGCGTTGCCGCAGGCAAGATGAGTCAACAACAGTTGGAGGACACCTTGGGCAATATGCAGGTGGTGACTGAGATTCAACAATTGGCAGCTGCAGGGCTGATCATTGAAGCCGTGGTCGAGAAGAAAGAAGTCAAACAAAGTTTGTTTCAACAATTGGCAGAGATTTGCCCTGAGCAGACCATCTTGGCCTCGAATACCTCATCGATCTCGATTACCGCGATTGCCTCAGCGGTGCCACAGCCTGAACGTGTGGTGGGTTTACACTTCTTTAACCCAGCGCCGGTGATGAAATTGGTCGAGATCGTGAAAGGGCTGAAAACTTCGCCAGCGATCGCGGATGCATTATTTAGCTTGATGCAGGCATGGCAGAAAGTACCAGTCATGGCCAAGTCGACACCAGGTTTTATCGTCAATCGTGTGGCGCGCCCTTACTATGCTGAAGGCTTCAGAGCTTTGCAGGAAAATGTCACCACGCCACAACAGCTCGACTATATCTTGCGTGAAAGTGGTGGTTTTGCCATGGGGCCGTGTGAGCTCACCGATCTGATCGGTCAGGATGTCAATTTCTCGGTCACACAAAGCGTGTATCAAGAATTCTTCTATGAACCGCGCTATCGTCCGTCTTTGATCCAAAAAGAATTGGTCGATGCAGGCTGCTATGGTCGTAAAAATAAGCAAGGTTTTTATCACTATGACACTGATCAGCGCACCCCGATTTATACACGGCCCAATTTGTCAGTCGAATTAAATGCTGCATTGAAAAACCAAGATTTCTCGCAACTGAATGTGCAATTCTGTGGCGACTGGGGCAACTGTGTTGGACTGAGTCAACGCTTAGACAGCGTCGCTGGACTTCAGATCCAACACCTCCAGCAGCCTCAGGCCAGCAAGCCGGAAATTTTAATTGATGATCTCAGCCTCAGTTTGAGTCAAGGCCAGTCTGTCTTGATCGATCATGCACAGGCCAAAGTGATGCTCATGGACTGGCATGCGGATTGGCACAATGCCCAAGCCGTGGTCATCACAGCATCGCCGGCATGTACAGCAGCGGACTGCGACAAAGTCACACTGTTGTTCGCGGCCTGTGGCATCAGCATCATTTGGAGCAAAGATCATCCGGGACTGTTTGTACTGCGCAGCATCGCCATGTTGGTGAACGAAGCCTGTGAAGCCGTACTGCATGGTATTGCCACTGAACAGGATATTGATGCAGCGATGAAGTATGGCGTGAACTATCCGCAAGGTCCGTTCCAATGGGCAGCGCAGATGGGTTACGCGCATATCCTCACCAGCTTGGACAATCTGTACCGTCTCTACGGCGAAGAACGTTATCGTCCAAGTCTATTACTCAGACAAAAAGCCGCTTTGGCTGCACAAACGACACAGCACAACGTATTGAACAACGCGAGATAACGCGGGATAGGGAGTTGAACATGGAACAGGTTTATATTTGCGATGCGATTCGTACCCCAATTGGGCGCTATGCCGGTGGTCTCAGTAGTATCCGTGCCGATGATTTGGCCGCATTGCCAATTCAATATCTCAAACAACACCATCCTGATCTGGCTTGGGAGCAACTCGATGAAGTGATCTTGGGCTGTGCCAACCAAGCCGGCGAAGACAACCGTAACGTGGCGCGTATGGCAGCTTTGTTGGCGGGCTTACCCGATAGCGTCCCTGCGATTACCGTGAATCGTCTGTGTGCTTCTGGCCTAGATGCCATCGGCATGGCGGCACGTGCGATCAAATCCGGTGAAGCCCAGTTTATGTTGGCCGGTGGCGTAGAGTCGATGAGCCGTGCGCCCTTTGTACAGTCCAAACCTGAAGCTGCGTTTAGCCGTACCCCAAGCATCTATGACACCACCATTGGCTGGCGCTTTGTCAATCCAAAATTCAAAGCCAGTTTTGGGGTGGATAGCATGCCGGAAACGGCTGAAAACGTCGCTGAGAAATATCAGATCAATCGTGCCGACCAAGATTTATTTGCCTACAACAGTCAGCAAAAGACCGCCGTGGCGCAGAAAAACGGCATTTTTGCTGTGGAAATCTTGCCGGTTGAGATCACTGATCGCAAGAAAAACACCATCCGCATCAGCGCCGATGAACATCCGCGTGCTGAAACCACGCTTGAAGCACTGAACAAACTCAAGACACCATTCCGTAAAGAAGGTGGTTCAGTCACCGCCGGCAATGCCTCAGGTGTCAACGATGGTGCGGCCTGTGTACTGATGAGCAGCGCGGCATTTGCAGCAGCGAATCAGCTCAAGCCATTGGCACGCGTGGTGGCAACGGCGAGTGCTGGGGTAGAAGCCAAATATATGGGTATCGGTCCGGTGCCTGCGGTACACAAAGTCCTGAAGTTGGCCGGTTTAAGTCTGGATCAAATGGATGTGATCGAACTGAATGAAGCCTTTGCTGCGCAATCACTGGCAGTGATGCGTGAGTTGGGCTTGCAGGATGATGATCCACGTGTCAATCCCAATGGCGGGGCGATCGCCCTTGGTCATCCGCTCGGGATGAGTGGTACACGTTTGGTGATTACCGCGATGCATGAATTAAAACGTCGCCAAGGTCGTTATGCACTGTGCACCATGTGTGTCGGAGTCGGACAAGGTGTGGCGATGATTTTGGAAAACATCGACGCTTAAATAGCCGCTAAACAACCTAAATCGCACGCGCTGTACTGGATAGGCACAGCGTTAGCAACATCTGCAAGAGATCAAGTGATCAAGAGATCAAAGGCTGGCAACAACTCAGAACCCCAGAACGTTGAGTGGTTGCTGGCCTGCAAACACATGCAAACACATGCAAACACATGCAAATACATGAAATTAATGGAATACAAGGTGTGACCAAAGGATGGTTGCACAGGGAGTTATAAGATGAATAAAAATGCATTGGAACACATCGAAACTGCGTCTATTGATGAGTTACGCAGTCTGCAATTGCAACGCATGAAAAAAACCTTAGCGCACGCTTATCAAAATAGCGCGGTGTATCGCAAGAAGTTTGATGATGCTGGGGTACATCCAGATGATCTAAAAACTTTAGCGGACTTGGCCAAGTTCCCATTCACCACCAAGCAGGATCTACGTGACAACTATCCTTTTGGTATGTTTGCGGTACCGCAGGAACAGATCGTGCGCGTGCATGCCTCATCGGGCACCACAGGGCAGCCGACGGTGGTGGGTTATACCCAAAATGATATTAATATCTGGTCCGATGTGGTGGCGCGTTCATTGCGTGCCGCAGGTTTGAGCAGTAAAGATATCATCCAAGTCTCCTATGGCTATGGTTTGTTTACTGGTGGTTTGGGTGCGCACTATGGCGTTGAACGCTTGGGTGCGACCGTGATCCCGATGTCGGGTGGTCAAACTGAGAAACAAGCCCAGCTGATTCACGACTTTAAACCGACCGCGCTGATGGTCACGCCTTCTTATTGTTTAAATATCATCGAGGCCTTGGAACGCAAGTTTGGTTCAGCCAAAGACTGCTCGATCAAGACCGGTGTCTTTGGTGCAGAGCCGTGGACCAAAGAGATGCGTACTGAAATTGAAGAACGTCTTGGCATTGATGCACTGGATATCTATGGCCTATCTGAAGTCATGGGTCCGGGTGTGGCGATGGAATGTCTAGAGAGCAAAGATGGCCCGACCATTTGGGAAGATCATTTCTATCCAGAGATCATCAACCCTGAAACGGGTGAGGTTTTGCCAGATGGTGAGTTGGGTGAGCTGGTCTTTACCACGATTACCAAACAAGGGATGCCGGTGATTCGTTATCGCACCCGTGATTTGACCCGTTTATTGGCGGGTAGCGCTCGTACAATGCGCCGTATGGACCGTATCGTCGGCCGCAGTGATGATATGATGATCATCCGTGGGGTCAATGTTTTTCCATCCCAAATTGAAGAACAGATTTTACATCTGCCGCAACTGTTGCCAAACTATCAAATCCAAATATGCAAACAAGGTCATTTAGACTCATTGCATATTCGTACTGAAATGCGTAAAGATGTGCAGCAAGATCTTGTGGTGCAATTGACGGCTCAATTAAAGAGTCAAATCAAGACCATGGTCGGTATTTCAGTCAGTGTGGAAATCCTGACTGAGGGCAGTTTGCCGCGTTCAGAAGGCAAGGCACAGCGGGTGTTTGATATTCGAGAGCTGGTACAGGAGCACTGTAAAACAGCTTAAGCGCTGACAGCATCCACCCTTTGGTTGTGGAAATTTATTATAGGTCTAAGTATAGAGAATGAATCCGAAACTCAAACAAGCAATTGATGATTTCATTGCAACAGAAGCATTAAGCGGAACCTCACTGATCATGACCGTATTTGGTGATTGTATTTACCATCATGGGGGCATTATCAGTTTGGCCAGCTTGATTCAATTGATGGATGTGTTTGGATTCAATGAACGCTCAGTCCGTACCGCCGTGTTTCGGCTGGTACAAAATGGTTGGTTGGTGTCGGAGAAGATCGGACGTAGTAGTTACTATCGTGTCACCGAGACCAGCCGCCAGCGTTTCGTTCAAGCGGATATGAAGATCTATAACTTCAACCATGTGGAGTGGGATCAGAAGTGGGATATGGTATTGCTCAGTTCTGTGGATCTGGAAAATAAACTGATCCTAAAAAAAGAACTGGAATGGATTGGCTTTGCCAACATCGCCAGCAATGTCATGGCCTATCCAGGATGTGATCATCTTAAGCTGCAAAACCTGTTGCTTAACTTAAATATGACCGATCAAGTGGTGATTTTTAAGGCCGAAGCCTTACAGCTCTGGCAGGACTCGCATCCAACGGTCAAGCGTATGGTGGAAACCAACTGGCCGATTCAAGAGTTACATGCACGCTATGAGAAATTCATTAAAGATTTTCGTGAATTTCTCAATTTGGTCGAGAGTGTCGATGATTTGGATGCGATCCAAGCTTTTCAGATTCGGATCTTGCTGATTCACCAATTCCGTCGCATCTTACTGCGCGACCCAGACTTACCTTTTGAGTTGTTGCCGTCCAATTGGTTATCACTGAATGCCATCAACCTGAGCAGTAACTTATATCAACTGATCGTGAGTGCTGGCGAAGAGTTCTTTATGGAGACGGCACGCACCTCCGAAGGCTCGATGCCACCGGTGCATCCGCAGTTTTATAAACGCTTTGGTGGTTTAAAAGTTGAAGCGCTGAATGCTTAGAAAGATTAAAATATATTGAAGGATCAATACTATGCCGTGTTATGCCATCGACAATGTCATTCCTGTTGTCAGTCCCAAAGCCTATGTTCATCCGACTGCGGTGTTGATTGGTGATGTGATCATCGAGGAGGGCGCATATATTGGGCCTTTGGCATCTTTGCGTGCGGACTTCGGGCAGATTCATATTCAACGCAATGCCAATGTGCAGGACAGTTGCGTGATTCACGGCTTCCCGAACAGTATCACCCTCGTCGAAGAATACGGCCACATCGGCCACGGCGCGATCCTGCATGGTTGCACCATCCGTAAAAATGTCTTGGTCGGTATGAACAGTGTGATCTTGGACTTGGCGGAGATTGGGGAAAATACCATTATTGGTGCCAACAGCATGGTCAAGGCCAAATCGCAGATTCCGGCCAATGTCTTGGCGCTTGGCAGTCCAGCCAAAGTCATGCGTGATCTCGAAGACAAAGAGATCGAGTGGAAAAAACGCGGCACCGCAGAATATATCCAGCTGACTGAGCGTTGCTTGAATAGCTTAAAACAAGTTGAACCATTGACTGAATTACAAGACGGTCGGATCGGTTATGAAGTGTTTAAAGGCGAGCATGTGTTGAAGTGAGGATGAACATTGAGATTAAAATTTTAACGGTGAATGAGCTAAACGACTTTAGAACGATTCGGCTTTCCGCTTTGCTCAAAGCACCAAAAATGTTTGGGTCTAGCTATGCAGTTGAAGTAAAAAAGCCATTCAGTTTTTTTCAGGACTGTTTGTTGAGCTCAACGATTATATTTGGTGCCTATCACGAAAAAGAAATTATAGGTTTAGCTGCATTAACACCAGAAGCGGGGATAAAGGTTGCGCATAAAGCGCATCTAAGCAGTGTATTTATTGAGCCCGAGTTTCAAAAACAGGGTGTGGCAAATAAACTACTCCATGCTGTGATTGAATATGCTCAACAACATGTAGAACAAATTTTACTCACAGTCGTCGATGATAATCACTCTGCGATTCACCTCTATAAAAAATTGGGTTTTCAAACATATGGCATAGAACCCAAGGCGCTAAAAGAGGATATGCAATATAGTGATGAGCTGCTGATGAAACTTGTATTACGCTAGAGCAATGGCGGCATGCATGACAACCTCAGCTATCAACTTGAGGGGAACAGTCAGATGACTAAGACTTTAGAGGAATTGTTTGCCAGTCGATCTCAAGAGAGCCAAGCTCGGATTCAAGAGATGGGTGATGATCTACTTTTGACTGAATTGCTTGAAGATCGTATCGATTATGAAGTATTTAAAGACTCACATTTGGTACTGTGAGGGATTATTACCCTCCAAAGAAATTGTTTAAAACCCAACATACACTTTACTTATTTTAAACATGGTGTTAAATATTATTTTAAATTAGAAACTTAAGTAAAGTGAAATGATAAAAGATATCAGTGAGTTGATAACCAATAATTTAAGACTTTGTCAAAACGAAAGCATTAATACAATAAATGAGTATTTGCTGAAGGGTGTAAAAGGCTCATGTTTAATTAGTTTACCAACTGGTGCAGGTAAAAGTGGTGTTATTTGTACAGTTGGACATTTTGTAGACTTTAAAAAAATTTTAGTAGTTACACACAGAAAAGCTATTCGTGATCAACTTTATAAACAGCTGAAAGGTGAGTTTTTTAAAAAAATATTGTCGGAGGACGTCGATTACAAGAAATTTGTACTTAAAAAAGTCTTCAATCAGATAAATGATACTGAAAATGACGGAATCTATTGTGCTACTTTTCAAAAAATCACAAGATTGAATGAAATAGAACTAACATCATTAAAAAACACTTTTGACTTAATCTTGATCGATGAAGGCCATGCGGAACCATCTGTAAAATGGGGTACAGCTATCAGAGCACTAAAAGCAAAGAAAGTTATTATCACCGCCACACCATATAGAAATGACCTTTTCAGTTTTGATATTAATATTGAACATAGTTATATTTATACATATAAAGAAGCAATTCGAGATAGTGTTATTATTGAACCTAGTTTTGAAAAAGTTGAGATAACTCAGTTATTTAATAAAATAAATAATATTAAAAAATCACAACCAGATTCAGTTTGTATAATTAAATGTAAAGAGTTTAGTGACATTGAAAAGTATTTCGCAATGTTTAGCTTAAAATATAAGGCAATAGCAATTCATCATAGATATGAAAATAATCTTTTAGAACATACCTTTCATGATGTTCCATCTAATTTAGCAAAGCTAGACTATGAGATATTGATTCATCAAAATAAACTAGATGAGGGTATCGATATACCTAAAGCCAAAATCCTAGTGCTTAGCTATGATGTAGGTAGTGGGCGAGAGTTAGTTCAGACAGTTGGTAGAGTAGTGCGAAAGTATGAGGACTATAAACCGACAGTCTTTGAGGTTAAAGGTGAAAGTAATGCCAACTTATGGGGGAACTATCTTGAGTTTGATGAGTATCTTTCTAACCCACGATCCGCAAAACGGTTTTTAAATACGCTCAATACTGCCGTATTAATTGATAGTTATTTAGATGCTTTCCCTGAGTATAGTTATTTTGATTCAGGGTATAGAAAAAAATTTAACTTCAATGACTTTGATCCTTTAACCTCTCTAGAAATTCCGCTTGCTTCTGTTTGCTTTTACTATAAATTAGATAATTTTAGCTTAAATGACTGCTTGGATAAACTCTATTGGGAGTTTAATCGTGAAGGCGCATTAACTAAATATGATGAAGATCTAGGTGTAATAACTTCAGTTTGTTTCAATAATTCAAAATTCTTAAAAGATAGTTTGTTTTTCGAACCATCCCTGGAGATAATGATAGTTAAAGAATTAGATAATATTATTGCAATATTCGACAGTAAAGGGCGCAACTTTAGTGGCCGAGATGACTTGAAAATTGGGAGGTCAATTGATGGTGAAAGGTTATTCACTGTAGTATCTCAGACAAACACAACTAGAACTAAACAGGCAAATACTAGAGCTCTCCAATCAAGCTCTAATCGTCCGGAAGGGTTGTTATTAAAAGGTAATGATCTAGAATTAATAAATCATACTCAATCGAATTCAACTTATGCTGTAACAACTGCAGTTGTTTCAAATATCGATGAAGATGAAAAAGTTGCTTCTACATACTATTTGGGTGTTGCTTCAGGCAGGATAAGTGATCAGAAAAAAAAGAATTTTCCATATGAAAAATTCATAAAATGGCTTGATGATATAAATACATCACTAAAATCAGATAGGGTTATTAAAAGTGGTTTTTTAAACTCTTTTGCACAAACTTTGGACTATATTCCTAATAGTCCACCTGTTGCTTGTGTACTAGATTTTTACGATGAAAAATATGCAAATTTTGAAGTTAGATATAAAGGTTATAAACATAAAATTAGCGATAGTTTCATCTATAAAAAGTACAATAATGGCATAAGTTTTTTTTATTTATATTATAAAGAAAATGATTTACCTAAAGATAAATTCGAAAATCGGATAAGTTTTGAGGTTAATGATAAAAATGTATTGATTGCTCGGTATGATGAGAATTTTTCTTTTTTTATTGATGATGTTGAAGTGGGTTCAGCTGAGATATTTAATAATGAAACAGTAAAACTTTTATTCCATGATGGGACTACATTTTTAAATGGAAGTTTTTATAAAGTTAAACTTCCTACTGAAAAAAACAATTTAAATCATAATATTATACGAAGCTTAATACCATTAGAATGCTTAAATAAACAAGGCTTATCAGAAAAAGATGAAGCTGGATTAACTAGTGAGAGTTTTGGAGAAAATTCAATTTTCTATTTGATTGACCAAATATCAAATGTAAGAAATCGTAGTTCTAAGATTAGCGATTTTGGAGATTTTTTCAATCATCTTCCTTCTGTTGATTTGGTTTTATGTACTGATATGGGAACAGAACCAGCCGATTTTATTCTTTCATCGACAGATAAACTTGTATTTGTACATGTGAAGTGTGGTAAAGCAAATTCACCTGAATCTTCAGCAGGTGCAATTACAGAAGTAGGGGGGCAAGCTTTAAAAAATATACATTACTTATTAAGCACGAATCCTTCGAGTTATGCCAATATTACAAATCTTAGAGGGGCATGGCCAAGACCAAACAATCAGCAGATTTCATTAAATAGTCGTATACGTCTATTTAATAAATCATTTAATCTAAATCATACTCTAGAAGAAGTTATTGCAACTATTAATGAAAGGAAACTAAATCCTTTAGTTCGTAAAGAAATATGGATTGTTATGGGGAATTCTTTTTCATACAGTCATTTTACAACTAAACTTGAGAATCCGACTAAAGCTTCTCCAGAAACTCTACAAGCATATCAATTACTTGATACATGGTTTAGCCAAGCATCAAATCATAATGTAGATATCAAAGTATTTGTTTCACCTTAGTTGTAAGTAATAAGTCCTTTAACTAATTGCACCCTTGCCTTATGGGGTGCAATGTCTGGTAATTATTCACCATAATAATGTTTTTGCTAATTCAGCTCTAGCCTAATCGATCGGAGTCCTCTTTCATATTTAAATCACTTAGGTCGATAGCTCAACCTATATCGCTTCAGCGCTGCACCCTACAAAGGTACAGCGAGTTTTGAGTTTACGAGTTCAGAAATTACAACTAAAAAAACCTGATATTGCATCAAACCTCACTCAACAGCATCCCAAGAGCCCCCATGACCACAGCCCTTAGACGCTTAACCCTGCATCAGCAAGGACTAGGAGCAGATGCTGCTTTTGGTAAAGGTATAGCGCGACTCGCCGCGCAATTGAGCATCTGGGTTATGTGCAGATCGATACAATCGCCGTGGTGGAGCGTGCGCATCATCATGTGCTATAGAATCGCGTACCAGAATATAAACAAGAGCATTTAAATCGCTTGCTGCGGGAGCAACACATCTTTGAATACTGGTATCTCGCGGCAGATAAGATGCCGATGCAGGATTATCGCTATTTTTTATATGCCGCAGCGCACCAATTAACGCATATAGCATTTTAGCCGTGCACATTTAAGCTCAAAATATGCACGGCATCACCTCAGAAATATCCGCCCCAATCTAGACAGCTCACCCATAAATACGCTTTACTTGCGATACAGGAAAAACAATAAATCCCTGACAAAAACAGCATCACACGCCATCGCCAGTCATAAAAAATAGCGTGTTGTGTTTATGTCTAGCACGACGTCAAATGGATTTGATTGCCGAGGGAACGCATGAGCCAAATCGCAACACCGTCCTATAACGCAGTGATCGCAGAAACGATTAAACAAGCACTCGAACTGTCCTCTCCAAGTACCGGCCGACAAGGAATTGCTGGTTTTTGTCAACTCAAAGGGCCAACCGGCGGCGGTAAAAGCAGTGCTTTATATCGACGTCCAGATCCGATGACACCGGCCAGTCTTGAGTTCATCCATCAACAGGGACGACAAGCCATACTGGTGACGCACCGTTGGAATATTTTGCATGATCTCTATCAGAACACGGCGAGTCAAAAAGACAGCCAAGGGCAGCCATTCAAAGTCAGTATCCTGTATGCGCAGGATGAAAATCTGATCAGTGCGGTGACGCAGAAGCCTTTAGCCCATGAACGATCACTGCAAAAAACGGATTTACCTGATCCCTTTCAGGCGATTGAAGAGATCGAACAACTGGGTGGATTTAAGGATCAAGATGCATATAAACGCTTGCTGCATAACTGCCGCAATCTCAAAAACTTATCTGAACGTATTGAATTTAATAAAAAACGATCAGATCAATTCGGGGCAGAATTGCTTCAACATGAGCAACAAGAAATCCAAAAGCTCTGTGCTGCAATTGAGCATGCGCTTTTGTCCTGTCTCAGTAAGCTTGAAAAAGCGCTTAAATATGCCAAAAAACATGATGGACCGAAGCATCCACGGACCTTGAAAGCAACCCAGCACTATACCGCACTACGCCAAAATAAGTGGTTAAGACGGATTTTTCCAGCCATCGTATGGCGAGATGAAAAGCAACATTTGCTGATTATGACCACGCATAAACTGTTTTATTCCTTTTATGATGGTCAGCAAAAAGTGCGCATGTCGAGCGGGCAGTTAAATGGTCATATTATTTTTATCGATGAGTTTGACTATCAGGCGGATATTCTACAGAAGCTATTATCACAGTCACAATGGGTTCAAGAACCACCGGAATGCATCGGCCTATTATTGGAGAATGGCGGACGCGTGTTAGCTCGTTTAAAACTGTCCAATAAGCCTGAAGTATTGGCATTGTATGCACAGTTAAAGCAACTGCTCGATCAACTGACGCAAGATCTGGCAGACAAGGGAATAGATCTAAAACGATCTAGAGCGTTGATGATGCCGCCTGTGCATGAGCCCGGTAAAAGTAGCTTTAAAAACCACTACCTCTTTCGATCCGATCACTTTATTAGCAACCAACGCATTCAATTAAAACAAATGGATCATGGCTATGAGGTGGTTCATAAAGATGAGCCGGTGGCGCAAAGTATTGATGCGGGGGACTTTCTTCGCATCATGGAGCGATATTTACGCCGCTTGGCTTCGATCATTGCTCGGCTCTCATTGAATGAGTCTGAGGCCTATGACTTAGCTGTGCAGCTAAATCGACTGTTATTTGATTGTACCAATGATTATCGGCCCTCCTATTACAGTGCCGTACTCCCAAATCTCTCCTTGTACTCCTTGCCGCATAGCAGTTTTCCTGAGCTAGAACAGCTGATGAAAACCAATTTATTGCCCAACACCCAAGTCAACTTAAAGGGGCTTGCCGCGTGGTTATTGATGTCTGATGTGACGGGTAGCACGGATATCGACTCGTTTAGAATCAAAATCAAACGCGCCATGCTGCCGACCACAGCTGAAGGCTTGTTGCTGGCCTTGTGCAGTCAGAATTTGGTCTTTGGACTCTCGGCAAGTTCCTATATCGAACGGGCAATCGGTAACTTTGATACGCGTTGGGTGAATGCGGCCTTGCGTTATCTGGCTGAGGCACGCAATCCCGAGCTTGAAGTCAGTTTTTTGGGGGATTCATTTGGGCCCAGAGCAGCATCATGGTTTAAAAAACCGATGCCTTATTTGCAGTCTGAACAAGATCAGGCCATGCAAAAGAGCATTATTCAGGCCTTGGTCAAGCAAAAGAAGCAACTCAGAAATTCTACCCTCAAAACGCATATCCATGATTTTGAAACTGCAATCCAGCATGCAGAATTGAATGAGCTGATTCAGCACCTTGATTGCAACTTCTTCGATGTGAGGAACAGTCATGATCTTCGATATAGCTATCGGACGAGCATGCTGAAGAAGCTCCTGTACAGTCTCAAGCTTGCCTCAACTGATCCTCTGCATAAAGGCCATTTGGTTTTTGTAAACTCATTAAAATATCTACGTAAATGGCTCAATCTTTCGCTGGCGCAGCGTAGTCGTCAAAGTCTGTCGTGGTTACAGCAAGATGATCTTTGTGATCTAGATCCAAGGATAAACACGGCGCTTAGCGCGATGAGACAGGATTTCATCGCGCTGCGGGTACAAAATGTGCCAATGATTATTTGCCTCCTCAATGCTGAAGCGCAAAAACGCCCAGGCTTTGAACGCGCATACCAAGCCGCATTTGATTCAGATCGGATCGTGGTGGTCTTGACCCAAACCGCTTCGGCGAGTAATGGCATTAACTTGGATTATCGCTTGCCGAATTCAAGCGATAAGATGGATCTGTCCTCAATTTATATTATCGAAAGTCGGCATTATTACTTTTCAGCATGTAGCAATGACGAAATCGGTGAGGAGATGGCACATGCCGGTACGCAGCTTCGAGACTTAGAAAAACTGGTACGACATGCGGTGTTTTCACGCAAACAGCAAAAGCAAGCTATTTTACCGATTATGGAGAATGCTCAATTTGGTTTTAACAACGCTAAAACCTTCAAGAATTTAAACAGTTTGAGCATGCTGAACAATGCGTATAAGCAGACCGATGATTACATCAAAAATGTTGCAGCAGATGTACAACAGCAAGTGGGTCGGATCGAAAGAGCATGGTGTTCCGTTCCGCATGTGGCCATCCATCTCTGCCAAGAAATCGCCGCAAATTTAACTGCTTTTGCCTATTTCCCGATTTGTGCCAATAACCGTGCATGGATTTCCGGTCTCAACAACCAGTTACTTGATGATCTTATTCAGCACCACCAGTCACGCCCCGATCATCAAGCTCATAAATTCATGACCCAGCAGCAGCGAGGTGATCTCGCGATTCAAATTATTGATCAGCAACTGATCCCCGCCATTCGATCTGTGCGTGAGGGTAAACAAGCACTCGAACCGATTTCGCGGCTTTGGGATCAACTGGGCCGCGCCGTGTTAGCGCATGATTTTATGTGGTGTCCTGAACAGCCGCTTTTGGGCATGCATCGGCCACTCAAAGATTGGGCCTGTTTTAAGCTTCCGGAAAGCTCAGGTCGAGAAATCTGGTATGACCCAAACAGTTGGCAGTTTTTTTCACAACGAGCGCCAGGGCTGATTCAATATCAGCCACAAGCCCTATACGATGTGGTGCGGTGTAATGCGGTGATCAATGATTGGTTCAACCAGCGTCAGTTTAGAACCAGCCATGAGCCCTATGCCAATGAACTTGAAACATGTTATGCATTTCATCCTGTGGTGGTACAACGTCTATTGCAAGGGCGGATCGGTGAACAGGCCATCATTGCGCTGATTGAAAATCAACAGATCAAAACTCAGCAAAAAATAACTCAGCCCCAGTTATTTGAACGCTATGATTTTGAGATTAAAAACAGCTGTTATGTGGTCGATGCCAAATACTGGTCCAGCGCAACAATGGACAAAGCGGATGATGACTATCAATTGTGGCTGGCATCTGATCGAAAGGCTGAACATGCACCACTACAACTGATCCATAAAATCAAACAGATCCAATCGATACGCGGTGCGGATACGGTGTTGGTCATCGCCAACTTACTCACCGACGCACAAGATTGTCGCTTGGCGGGTTTTAGCTCAGATCTTTGCCCTAGCGCAGTAGAGGATGCGGCTATTCTATTCTTGTCTGGTTGTCTCTCTACAGCCCAAGACTATGCGGTGAGTAGTGGCTTTAAACAGTTGATTCAGTTGTTTGAGCAAGCTTCGACCCTGAATTTCACTCAGCAGGAGCGACATGCATGAAGCAACAGTTCAATCCACAATGCCGTCAGCTGCCCTTATCCCATCTCAGCTATCACGATGATGCCATCGACCCACTCAAAGCCAATCAATTGTTGGTCTATCACTATCCATTACACGGTGGTTATTCTTGGAAAGAACGAGCAGCATGGCAGCAGCAGATCGATCAGGGCCTAGACAGTCGCCAATATGCTTATTTAATCAAACAACAGGGGCAGCAACTGGGTTTATTTGTTGCCCTCAGCACTGCAGATCAGCGCCTACCGGATATTGTCAATGCTGATGGGATCTCGATTGTGCCAGAGCGAGTCGAATATGCTGCGATTTATAATCCAATTTGGATCCGCCTCATCATGCGTTCGATTTTGCTGTCTCAGGCAGATTGCAAAGGCGCACATCATCTCGGGCAGCCTTTACTCAAAATTGATCACTGGTCGCAAGGAATCGATGCGATACGCTTAGACTGTAAGACTCAGCAGCTCAGGGATGGTTATCATACTGAGGTTGCGCTGTTTTATAGTCATGTCGCCCTACGTCCCATCCGCACCGATCAGGACCCTACAAGCTTGCGTCAAGCCCTGTGGATGTATGATAAAAATAATGTCTTGCTGCGTTATTATCCTCGCCGTGATCACCACGTCACTGGGGTGATTTATTCTGAGGTCAAAAAGCAAAAACACAGTAGAAAACAACGGGCGTTCTTAGATCTTCGTTCTGCACAGACCTTTGCACGCAGCCGACCGATGATCATCAAACCGATTCAGGAGGCATTTATTCGGCTGGCCGCGATGTATGGCTTTGAGCTATCCGCCAAGATACTGACACTGCAAAAGTACAGCACAAAAACCAAAAGTAAATCGGCCAAAACCCAATCCACCTTTTCCAGTATTCACATGACAGGTGAGATCAAGGTATTGGATCTACGCGTCAATACTCGGATTAAAATTGATCAGATACTGGATTTATTTCAGCAGTTGTTACAACAAAAAAGTATTTCGATCACATGGGATTGTCTTCATGGCGATGTCCTTGATTTAGGCATCGATGGACATTCTCAGCAACCTCAGCAACTTGCGTTACAAGCATCCGATCGGGTCTTGGTTTTACTCGACCAAGTCAAAGGAATCGAAGATGATCGCTATCCCTTGAGCAAAGCCTTGGCACAGCACTGCGCCGTGCAGCATATCAACCTCAATCCATACAGTATGCGACTTGATCCGGTTGAGGCTGGATATTTATCCGAATCATTGGATGAGGATGATCCAATCCTGTTCTATACCAATCCCGACAAGCCATACTATGGCTATCTCTTTGAGCACATGAATACACAGGATTATCGAGATGGGTTGGCCATGAAGTTGGATGTGGTATTGAAAGAGCTCGAATTAAAACGATTATTGCTCGATTCCTCACAGCGCATTTCTCAACTTTTGCCTTTGCAGCAACATTGTTTACACCCATCCATCATTGTGATCACCGATGGCTATTTTTTTACGGTTGCGCAGGATCGCCCAGTTTTGATTCCTTTCGATCCGAGTCATCCCGAACTCTGTGAACGAATGAATCTGTATTTACAAGCATTCTCAAGTTGTGTTGCAGATTTGATTGCGCTGATCTTGGCACAGTGGCCTTATGCTTATCGTCCTCAGCCTCGATCACAACGTGCTCGACACGGCACTACAGATGAAAGTATTGCCTTGTTTCCTTCGCTGACCTTGGTCATCAGTCGAGGCGCAGGGGATTCAGCGCCTTCGATTATGTTGCAAGACCCCAAACTTGAACACAGTATGATGCTGCCGTTGGGAATGGAACAGGCTTATGCGGATCTTTGCAAAAAGCAGCAAGCCATCCCCTTAGTAGAATGGCGCTTGCCGGCAGTCGAGATTTTACAAGACATACTGCGGTCATTGACTGAGGAGGGCGTATTTTCGATACGACAGGGACAGCGTTTGGGCAATGAATTAGCTGAGTTACAGCAACTTTGGCAATTGCATTTGCAGCAACTGGAGTACACACATCAATTTCAGTGTTTTTATATGCAGATTAAACGGCTGACATTTCATGATTGGTTGACGCAACGGGATAAACTTAAAGATGCTGCCTTGATGGGATCATGGGATACGCTGATGTCGCATTATTTTAATAAGCCACTGAATGATGTAAAACGTTGGATGAATATGATCCCAGGGGTCCGTGATATTTGGGTCGATTCAGCGCAAGGCTATCTGGTGGTCGGCGGGTTAATGCCGCCCAAACAACAGTTGATGCGCCAACCCAGCATTCGACGTTGGCATGCCTTACAGGGTGAACTGAATATTGAGTTACTCGTGGACTTACTCGATGTTGATTGGGTTAGGATGAACCAATTGGCTGGCAATCCCTGTGTCGCGACACTGATCAAACGCTGGAAAGAAATCAATAATATGCAGGCTTGTTGCTTGAGCGTATAAGCAAAAGGCGCTTTCGACTGCGCCCTCATCAATCCTCAACATAAGTGATCTTTGAACAAGCTGTTCGGTATTCCACCCTAACCGCACCCAATTAAAAAACATTTTGCTTCATCACATAAAAATATGCATAATGCGTTTTTTTTAGTGGTTTAATGGTGTAACGTCGACTGCACAATGATTTGCAAGGAAAATCGCAAATCAATTAGCTGAGTTGTTGTCAGTATAAAGCGAACAAGATATGATCTAAGTCACATGATTTTGTCATATAATTAAGTCACGCCAGCATGATCATGCCCAATAAATCAGATTTTAACTTTTTAATACTTTAGATAAATAATTAAAAAAGGATCGATGCGCTATGAGCCAATCCTCTTTGACGCCGCCAGTTTTATCCAATCCAGACCCACAATCAGCCCCCGATGCTGAGCGTCAGTCACGTCCGGATCTCGCGGGTTGTGAGGAGTGCGATACGATCTATCAAAAAGTTAGCCTTGCAACAGCTGAGCGGGCGTACTGTACCTGTTGTGGGGCGGAGCTGTATCAGAAGGCCAAGCCTTTTAGCAATCTATTGGCGCTGGCACTCACCGCCTTGATTGTGTTTGTGCTGGCCAATGTGTTTCCGATCGTTGAGGTCGACTTACAGGGCAATACCTCACAAACCACATTACTTGGCGCAGCATGGATGATGTTTAAAATCGATCGTGGCTTTGTTGGGATGCTGATCCTGATCACGACCTTTATCGTGCCTTTACTGGATTTGCTGTTGCTGATTTATATTTTGAGCGCCGTCCGCTATTTTAATTATCGGCCCAAGTATCTGATCTTTGCCTTGCGTACGCTGTATTTGTTTAGAACCTGGGGCATGGTCGAGGTCTTCTTGATCGGGGTATTGGTGACCTTGGTTAAACTGGTCGGCATGGTGGTGGTGATTCCCGGCGTGGCATTATGGGCATTTGCTGTGCTCAGTGTGTTACTGGTCTATATCGCTTCGACCAAACTGAATAGTATCTGGGATGAAATCGACAGGTGTGTCGCATGAGCAAGCACATTAAACCCGAGCACATTCAACAGCATGACCCAACGCCAGAGCGCCGATTATATACTCCACGCGCGGCGGATCTGGGCTTGGTCCTATGTCATTGCTGCGGTTTACTCAACGCCGCGCCAGCGCCAAGCACGGCAAAAAAGCCTACTGCCAAATGCACCCGTTGCCATAGTGCATTACACCACCGTAAACCCAAAAGCCTAGATCGCACCTTGGCCTTGGTGATTGCGGCCAGCGTTTTATATATCCCGGCCAACGTATTGCCGATGACCGTCACCGATTCACTCTTGGGGCGTCAACAAGACACCATCATGAGTGGGGTGATCTTCTTTTGGCAGAGTGGGGACTATCTGGTCTCCAGCGTGATTTTCATTGCCAGTATTTTTATCCCGATGCTGAAACTGCTGATCTTGCTGTTTCTGCTGTTGGCGGTGCGGATGCAATCTTCTAAGCGCTGGAATTTTCTGCCCGAGCACTGCGCCATGCTGTATCGCGTGGTCGAATTTGTCGGTAAATGGTCGATGATCGATGTGTTCGTGGTGGCACTACTCACGGCGTTGATCCAGATCCAGTCTTTGGCCACGATCTTGGCCGGACCGGGCGCCGTGGCCTTTGGTGCGGTGGTGGTCTTGACCATGTTTGCCTCATTGAGCTTTGATCCACGCATCATCTGGGATAACTACTTTGCAGCCTCACAGCCGGACTCAGATTCTGAGTCACCACCACAGGCGCCGCAATCTCCTACAGCGCAAACATCTACTGTTATTCATGCAGACCCTTCGTTTGTAGCACATAACACTTCCTCGAACTCTCACTCATAAGAATGATGGCCATGTCTGACAATAAAACTTCCAAGCA
>JASLJB010000147.1 GCA_030152605.1 Acinetobacter sp.
ACATCAGGGCTGTAGTCGATTCTGGCCAAATCTATAATTTGATCTGAAAGCTGCATCATTTGTCGCGTCGTGAAATTTTGCTTAATCGCATAAGGAAAGGTATGCACCAAGTCTTCTGCCGAAGTGGTATGAATAAAGAAAGCAAACCTTTTCGCGGCTGTTAATTCAGTTTGCTGTTCGGGATATTTGATCGCGGCGATTTGAGCGTTTTCGACATGAGAGACGCTATAGGCCTGAGAAATGTCAGGGAAATCCACTTTATTGAGTTCAATCAGATTGCCAAATAAAATGTCATAGCGCCCATGATTGACGATTTCACACAGTTCAGTTAATGCCTGAGTAAAACGATCAATATCCGTCAAACTAATATTCAGTGGCGGTTCAAAACGAATCGAGCAGGGCTGAGATAATAACGGCATCATAAAAATCTGATGCTGCCTGAGTAAATAGCCGCACATGATATAGGCCATGGCACCATTGTTTTGACAGAAATGCATCAGAATATTCTGCTGAGCAGCGGGGTCAAAAAACTCGAAACTACGCATCAACCCGATACCACGAAACTGAATAATATGTGGATATTTTAAGGACAAGCGTTGAATGCTTTGATCGAGATAGGCACTGAGACGATTGACGTTTTCATAGACTTGCTGGGTCGGGTCATTGAGATGATCCAGCACCGCGGTGGCCACGCTGGCCGCAAGACCATTATTGGCAAAGGTTGAACTGTGTTTTTTATCGATATGAAAGCTGTGAAATCTTTCCTTATAGATCACCGCGCCAATCGGCATGATCCCGCCACCAAGCGCCTTGGAAAATAAAATACAGTCAGGGTAAATATTAAATAACTTGGCTGCGCAAATCTCTCCCAAACGGCCCATGCCGGTTTGAATCTCATCAAAAATCGACATGGTCTGCGTTTGTTCACATAACTCAACCGCCTGTTGAAGAAATGCCAAGCTGGCAGGTCGCATACCGCCTTCGCCTAAAACTGGTTCAACCATAAAAGCCGCATATTGCTTGCTTTGCAACTTTTCGGTGAGTTGTTCAATATCATCGAGCTGGATATAGTCGTAGTTCAGTTCATCATGAATGTGCGGCATTTTAAAACGCTTGGAGCCACTGGCGGATAATGCGCTATAGGTTTTACCGTGGAATCCATCGTAGACCGTTAATATCTTGGCTCGACCGGTTTTTATTCTCGCCACTTTGAGTGCAGCTTCGACCGTTTCTGTGCCGCTATTGCTGGTGATACAACGGGTATAATAATGCGGATGCACCGTGCGGGTAAGCTTTTGCGCAAAAGCTTCTACCCCAGGTAATATATTGGGTTGGATAAAGTTGACCTGATCTTGGTCCAAAAACGTTTTCACAACATCTTTTAAAAAAGTGGGATTATGACCAAAGGGCAGTGCACCATACTGGGCTAAATAATCATAGGCGATCGTGCCATCTTGAAGTTGGATTTGATTGCCTTGTGCTGAAACTGGATTTAGATCGATTTTAAATTTTTTGAGTAGTTGTTGACGGTATTCATTAATCTGATTCATCACTTTTTATATCCTTGTTGTGACTATTGAATTAAATAAATTGTTTGTAAAACTGAAATTTCCCTGTTGGATGGTATTTCAACATTTCTAAGTGATTAACCAAGTTAAGGATGGCGGGATTTTTCATCACCGCGATACCCCCAATATTTTTTAATGTAAAATCGACTAATTTTTTTAAATTATCTTCAACTAAATATCTTAAATTGAGTATGTGATTTAGATCAGTTTCTAAGAGTTGTGCCTTTGCGCAGATCTCAAGACTTTGGCTGAGCAGGGTATCGTTGCGCTGTTGGTATTCAATCAAGGCGATTTTAAAATGATCGATGCCGCTTATTTTTTCTGGAATATAGGCAATCAGGCGATCCGCGATCCCTATATAAGCACTCAGTGCAAAGTAGTTGAATAAGGATAGCCCATAGAGCAGACATAATGAGAGCTGTTCATCGTCTAAACTACAGAGTTCGTCACTTTCGAGCTGTACCTGCTCAAACTGCAATTCATTGTTGTCGCAGTATCTAAAGATATCTAAATTCCAAAATGGCAATACCGATATACCTTGACGTGTAGCCGGTAGATTGATTAATGCCAATCGCTGATTCAATGACGTCGACAGGATGTAATAGTCCGCGATACTGGATAATGTACAAGGTTTTTTAGAACCATTTAAACAGATACCTTGGTCGATCTGTTCGAGTTGTGAGGAGGGCTGAAAGATATTCACCCCAGACTTACCCTCGGCAAATGCCGAGGCCACTAAACATTCCTGCTGGGTGACCGCTTGTATAATCTGGGCGCTATTGTTAAAAATCTGCGGATATTTAGCCAAGACCAACACGATATGGTGATGCATGGTCAGCGCAATTCCCAAACTCGGTTCATGTGCAGCGCATGCGCGAATGACCGCAGATACCTGTTGCAGTGCATCTTTGTCATGACAGGCATTACTTTTTATTGATAGAGATAACAGCTTATTATTTTTTAAATAGTTCTTTAAACCTTGTTTATCTGTAATCGTAGGGACTTGATTGAGTTCAGCATCAACGCTGTGTTTAAAAATATTCACGTGTTCACCATGCTTGTTCGAGTATATGCAGTACTTGTTGTTGCGACGGTTTTATCGGGTTATAAATAATTGAGCCGTCTATTAATGCTTTTTTCATAATCAAGTTAAAATCTTCTGGCTTAACTTTATCGGTCAAACTGAGTTTGGCAGGCAGTTTAGATTTCTGTTGCAAGATTTGTTTTAAGTTCGAGATTTTCTGGATCATGAGGGTGGCGCGTTGTTGTGGCGTATTGGAGAGATATTCCTGCGAATCTAAGAATAAAATCGACAGTTCATTCAGTTCTTCTAAAATGTGGTCTTGATTAAATCTGAGCACGTGCGGTAGAAAAATACTGCAACACAAACCATGTGGCACACCGAAATTCGCGCCCACTGCATGCGCCAATGAATGGGTTAACCCGACCATGGAGTTTGAAAAAGCCATACCGGCCATGGTGGAGGCCTCGGCCAATTCAAGGCGTGAGTGTTGGTTTTTCGGATCATCGATGACGATCGGTAAATGGGTCAGGATCTTTTTAATCGCCAAAAACGCCAATTGCGATGAAATTGGATTTTTGCCATTACAGGTATAAGCCTCTATACAATGGGTCAATGCATCCATGGCAGTCATCGCGGTAATGCTCGGGGGCAAATTCAACGTCATTTTCGGATCTAAGATCGCATAATCCGCCATCAGATAAGGCGAGTTAAAGATCAGTTTCATTTTTTTCTGATTATCCGCGACGATCGCTACGGCAGTCACTTCTGAACCAGTCCCCGCAGTGGTAGGGATAATGATGCAGGGTTTTAACCGATGCGGGAGATTATTCACTCCCATATATTTTTCTAAATCTTCCGGGAGCGATACCGCGATATTCAGCGCCTTCGCAGTATCAATCACCGAACCACCGCCGACGGCAATAATTATATCGCTTTGGCTGTCTAGAAATAATTGCTTGGCCTGAAATACACTGGCGATACTGCCATCCGCGGGGGCTTGGTCAAACAAGGTATATGCGGTTTGATGCGCCGTTAATACCTCGATCACCGGTAAATGTGCCTTTGCCGCCACGATGCCTTGGTCTGTCATGATAAAGACTTTTGAGCCAGAGAGTTTATGTATAATCTCCGGCAGAATATTCAGTGTTTCTAGTCCGGAAACGATACGCACTGCGCTCAAGAACTCATAATTATTAAACATTTTATCGCCTCAAATAATTAAATCTTTTACAAACTTTATTTTTTCAATCAGTACAATCTGCTCATGTTTTGCCAATAGATTTTTTGAAATAAAATTGGGTAATAAATGTGCCTCGACGATTTCCAAACAATTAATAAATCGAATCGCCAGTGAGGCATCGCCACTGGTTAAAAAACGATTATTCGCCACCGCCAAGACATTACTTTCTTGCAGGGTGAGTATTTTAAAGGCATGTTTGGGATGCTTAACCATGATGGCTAAGTCATATGCGGTGATGGCTTGCTCTGGTTCTTTGATTAAATGCAGGCGCTGATCTCGCAGTTGTAATACAAAATATCCCTGCTTGAGATAATTCACCTTAAATAAAATCTTGGCACCTTCTCTAAAGTCGATCAGCTGTTGTTTGATATGTGGATTTGTGCTGCTGGATTTTGCCAGGGTGAAGCCCAGCAGCTTGAGCGAGTTTCTTAAATACGCATGGCTGATGTTGTTGGAATAGCGGCGCATCAGTGGGTGAATATTCATTGGAAGTGATTCCTATAGCTAAGGCGTTGTGGCGCATATTTTTTTGACTGTTGCTGTTGTTTTAGCTGTTGCATTGTTATGTTTGCCATCGTTTGTGACTCATCATCAATCTGCGCATGACCTTGTGGTTGTCGTGATTGACTTGAGGTCTTGGCTGAGTTGAGATTTTGGTTTTTGGTTTTTGGTTTTTGGTTTTTGGTTTTTGGTTTTTGGTTTTTGGTGATTGTTAGGGTTAGGGTTAGGCTGTGTATTATTCCTTGTTGAATTCCTCCTCCTGATCGATGCCTGCTTTTAGATGTTTGTTTTTCGATTTTTTTCATTGGCGCTGATTTTTTATTATTTTAAAATTTATTTGTTTTATAACCCGATTTTTAACTGATTTTATTCGAGTTGGTTGAGATTTTATCTATGGCTTGTCGTTGTATTTCGTTATTTTTTTAATTTCACTTTTCAGCGATTACCCAGCGCTGCCGGGGCAGATCTACCCTATGCACAGATCGCGAAAATGATGCTAGCACGAAACTTATTCTGGCTTAGGTTTTAATTTAGTAAAACTTTTATAAGCGCAAAGCTGAGTTTTTTACTCTGAATTTGTATCAATCTGAAGTTTAAGCACAAAGATCGCTTGAAACAGTTGCCTAGAGGGGATGAATTGTGTCTGAATCTGTAGTTATAATGCCCTTTGCTTATACATAGATGAATAGGAAAAAATATGACGGTAGATGTCACTGAAACTCTCTCCCAAACTGTACATCCTGCGTTTCAGTTGGTACGTCAACACCATGTTGAAGCCCTTGATATTTTAGTCTCCGAATATAAACATAAAGTCACGGGTG
>JASLJB010000241.1 GCA_030152605.1 Acinetobacter sp.
AAGCACAATAATATTAAAAACGCTTCATTAAAAATACCGCATTAAAAGCACCTAAAAAATGGAGAATGGCATGCAAGAACAAGTACAACATGGACAACCGAATGGACAATCAAATCACGCAGATGCACAAGCCATTATCGACGCTGCACCTTTGAGTCGCTATCAATGGATGATCGCCGTGATTTGTTTTTTGATTATATTTGCTGATGGTATTGATACTGCGGCGATGGGATTTGTTGCACCAGCACTGACCGAAGAGTGGGGTATTTCGCGGGCCTTACTCGGTCCGGTGATGAGTGCAGCACTCGGTGGGATGATCTTTGGTGCCTTGTTTTCAGGCCCGATGGCCGATCGCTTTGGTCGCAAAATCGTGCTGGTGATTGCGATGCTGATTTTTGCGTTAGGCAGTTTGGCCTGTGCCTATGCACAAAGTCTGGATGCCTTGGTGCTGCTGCGATTTTTAACCGGTCTGGGTTTGGGTGCGGCGATGCCCAACACCACGACACTATTTTCTGAGTATGTGCCGGCGCGGGTGCGTTCCTTGATGGTGACCTGTATGTTCTGCGGCTATAACTTGGGCATGGCCTCGGGCGGCTTCTTGAGTAGTTGGATGATTCCAAATTATGGCTGGCGCAGCTTCTTTTTCTTTGGTGGGGCCTTTCCTTTGCTGTTGATGCTGTTGGTCATCCTCCTCCTGCCAGAGTCTTATCGCTTTTTGATCATCAAGGGCCGAGACGCTTGGCGAGTAAAACAGATCCTGACTCGGATTGCACCAGCACAGACCCAGCAGGTTGATCATTTTTATTTGCCCGAACAGCAACTTGGTCAACGCGCTCAGAATGTCTTTGCCTTGTTGTTCTCCAAACAGTTTGCCAAAGGCACGCTGCTGCTGTGGCTGACTTATTTTATGGGCTTGGTGATTATTTATTTGCTCACCAGTTGGTTACCGACATTGTTACGTGAAACCGGTGCCAGTTTGCAACGTGCAGCAATCGTGGGGGCATTATTCCAATTTGGTGGCGTACTCAGTGCTTTGTTCGTCGGCTGGGCGATGGATCGCTACAATCCCAATCGCGTCATCGCCGGCTTCTATTTTGCTGCCGGGATCTTTGCCGTGGTGGTGAGTCAGAGCTTGGGTCATCCAACCTTACTTGCGCTATTTATTCTGTGCGCGGGTTTTGCCGTCAATGGTGCACAGTCCTCAATGCCAGTGCTCAGTGCACGCTTTTATCCGACACAATGCCGAGCCACGGGTGTGGCGTGGATGACTGGGATCGGCCGTTTCGGGGCGGTGTTTGGCGCATGGATCGGGGCGATCCTGATCGGACAGCAGTGGTCTTTTAGTTCAATCGTGAGTGTGCTGGTGATCCCTGCAACCGCCGCCGCCATTGCGGTATTGATCAAGTCCTATGTGGCACATACCGATGCAACTTAAGTAGAGTGGATGTGTTGGGTTGCGATGCTATTTTGCTTGCACCCGCACCAAACAAGTTTGATCTGGCTGTGGCTCAAATACGATCTCACAGTCTAAAAAGCGTTGAATCATCTCGGCTTGGGTACGGCTGTGCTCGCTGAGGATTTGAGTTGTAAACTCGCCGCCTTGTGCCAACGCAAGGGGCAGCAGCAGTTGATCAGCCAGATATTCATCCACCACCGCAGTGCTGCCTAAGTAGGCCGTGACCTGCTTGGCCAAATCTTTGGCAACTTGTTCTGCCGTTTTACGTTTTTCACCCAAGGTCGTGAACAGTTGTTGATGCTCGGCATAGTTGAGTTGGACGTAGGCGCTATTGCCTTGGCTAATCCCTTTGACATATTGCTGCTTTTGCTGATCGAGCTTGAGCTTATTGGCTAATACTGCAAGTTCACGTTCTGCGATATCGGGTGAGAGATTCAGTGCAGTTGCATAAGCACTTGTTGAAAGTAACTTGCTTTTAGTAAGCCTTGAGTAGAAGTTTGTTGTTCGCCAAGGATGGATCACGATATCAATCTGACCTGCACCAATCGGAAAAAATCCAGCAGCTTGTAATTGAAACTCCACTTCAGCACCCATTTGCGCCAAGGCGGGGAGGAAACAATGTGCGATGAAGTCGGCGCTCGGTGCCATGGGATTATGCGTGCCACCGTGAATCGACAGCTGACTGGCTTCGCTCAGTTGCAGTAGTGCCGGTAATAAAGTTTGCAAAACCAAAGTGCTGCTACCAGCCGAACCAATATGAAAGTCATACTTGCCCGCCTGTAGCTGTTGCGGTGCAAAGTATAAGCGCTGTGAATGCAGCTCGGCACCTTCGACCTGTGCGTGACTGATACGCTGTGAGGCTTGTACGCAAACCAAATGTTGACGCATCAGGCCAGGTTTTTTACGCCCTGCCCGGATGTTGATGAGTTCAAAAGGGATGCCGGTGATCATGGACAGGGATAGGGCGGTACGCAAGATTTGGCCGCCGCCTTCACCGATCGAACCGTCGATACGGAGGGTTTTATTTGAAATTTTCATCTTTATTTTAAGTATCTAGAAGCAGTGGCCCAAGCTTGAGCCACTGTAAATTAAATGAACATACTGTCAGTACATGGTGATGAGGGTTGCGTTGTAACTTTGCTTGCGCAAAGGTTTAAGGGATGCAGGGTGATGGGCTGCGATGTTCAAAAGGGTAAGCTCGCCCGCTCGCTTTGCAAGCCACTACACGTTGTTTTCAATCCTGTGTTGTGGTGGTAGGGGATCTTGTACTCGCCCAGTATGTTCAAACTGGTACAGCGCCGTAGCGCTAAAACTTATTCAGCTTCAATCAAGTCAACTTTCCAATTGGTGGCTTGGATTAAAACATTGAGTTCGCGTAATTTAGCACTAATATCATCCGCTTGCTTCTGTAAATTGGAAATTGGGATGACTTTTGACCATTTGATCTCACGTGAGCTATAACGATCTGGTTCACGATGACTATGACTCAGCGCTGTGGTTAAGATTTTATGCCGTTCTACCATCTCATCACGCAGTGCCAAGACTTTGAGTAATGAACGACCATCCGGAAGTTTTACAGCGGCATTGGTGCGATGAATGGCATAGATCAAGTGTTGAGTTTCAGTGTTTAAGGCAAATACCTGCTTGATCAATTCATTTGGGTCTTCACTGGGTTGATCGCCTTCTTGCACCAAGACGTTGTTGTTGATGCGTTGTTTCAGTGAGGCGATATTTTTAAGTTGATCCCCTCGAAGGAGTAAGGCTTCCGCAAGTTTCATAATATTCTCAATGTCATGACTGAATTTGTTTGGACGTTACTGGCGCGACGATACTACAGACTGTAGCAATGCATTAATGCTTTTAGCCTTTGACACAGACCACTTGACGGAGGGTATAGACCACTTCGACTAAGTCGCTCTGCGCCTGCATCACATCCTCGATCGGCTTATAGGCAGATGGGATTTCATCAATGACTGCAGCATCTTTACGACATTCCACGCCTTGGGTTTGTTCGATCTGATCCGCCACCGTATAGCGTTTTTTGGCTTCGGTACGGCTCAGTACACGCCCTGCGCCATGTGAACAGGAGCAAAATGAATCCTGATTGCCTTTACCGCGCACGATAAAGGATTTGGCACCCATCGATCCTGGGATAATCCCATACTCACCCAAACGTGCGCGCACCGCGCCTTTACGTGTCACCAGTACTTCCTGACCAAAATGTTCTTCTTTATCAACATAGTTGTGGTGACAGTTGACCGCCTCCACTTTAGCATTAAAGGCTTTAGGAATGATATTTCGTAATGCAACAATTGCTGCT
>JASLJB010000282.1 GCA_030152605.1 Acinetobacter sp.
TTGAGGGTGATGGTCTTGCCTGTGCCGGTGGCGCCGGCGATCAAACCGTGGCGATTGGCAAACTGTGAATGTAAAACAATCTCTTGGCTTGGATCGTTGCTTTTTTTGGCAATAACAATTGCTGTACCCATGACTTTTTCCCATTTCTTATCAGTATTTAAGTTCAAGGGCTGCTTAATGTCTCAGCCCGAGATGCGTTGTATTTTGTTCAATGCTTGAGCGATATCTTGTTTTAAATGTTCAGGATGTTCAAGCCCTATACAAAATCTAACCAAAACGCCTGAGCTCAAGTGTGGTCGTGGGATCTGTCGCATACGATCCAATTGATACAACATCACTAAGCTGAGTGGGCCGCCCCAGCTAAAGCCCAGCTTAAATAACTGCAATTGATCGCAAAAGGCACGCACGCTTTTGAGATCGTATTCAGGTTTAAAAATCACACTGACCAAACCCGCACTCAACCCCGTTTCACAAATATCTTTCCAGTATTGATGTCCAGGACTCGAAGGGTGGGCAGGGTGCAGTACTTGTGCAAAAGCGGGTTGTTGGGCGAGCCAATCTAAAAGTTCAAGCGTGCTATTGGCATGCTGCTGATAGCGCAGCTGCATCGAGCTTAAGCTGCGCAGAATTTGTGCCGTGTCATCACCGGAAACAGCGATGCCTTGTAGGGCATGCATGTGAAACAATTGATGGTGTAGATCTTTATTTTGTGTCACGACAGCACCCATCAAGATATCACCGCCACCACTTGGGTACTTGGTCAATGCATGCACACTGATATCGACAGCCAAATGTGAAGGTCCAAGGTCAAAAGCATTAAAGGCCAGTCCCGCCCCCCAGGTGTTGTCCAAGGCGGTGAGTACACCGTGATGCTGTGCTTTTTGGATCAGGCCTTCTAAGTCAGGAAACTCAAGACTGACTGAGCCCGCAGCTTCGAGCCAAAGTAATTTACTTTTTGCACTGGGTTGGAAGCTGTCCACATTGAGTGGATCATAGACTTTGACCACGATGCCGTAGCGCTTTTCCAAATCACGTAAATGTTCCATGTTTGGACCATAGATATTATCTGCGACCCAAACTTCGTCACTGTGTTGTAAACATGCAGCATTGACCAGATTGATAGCAGATAGTCCGCTCGGTGCCAAAAGACAGTAGCGTCCACCTTCGATCAGCGCGATTTGATCGGCGAGATTGTAGGTGGTGGGTGTGCCATGGGTGCCATAGCTGTAATCATATTCATCTGACCAGTGTCGATTGAATAAAGCATCGGTATTTTTAAAGATAATGGTTGATGCACGGAACACTGGCGCTTGCGGCGTCAGGATGTGTTGCGGTGCTTTATGCGGTGCATGGATTAAGCTGGTTTGAAGTTTATTTTTCACGGTTATTCTCTTGAAATTGGAGCGCTAAAGCATGTTACAAAGCAAATCATATTAAATAACAGGCGCAAAGCTTTAAATTGTGAGTAATTTACACTGCTCGAATAAATTGGCGCTATTTTTGCTAAATACTTGGCTAAATAATCCGTATAAAAATAGCGCAGGTGAATCATAATGAAAAAACTTAGAGTACATTATTTTCAGCATATCGCAGGAGAAGGCTTCGGGAGTTGCCATGACTATTTAAAGGCCTTGGGCGCTGAGATTAGCGCCACCGAGTTTTTCGCCTTACCGACCGATTATTCATTAGAAATTGAAGCACTTCCATTGATAGAGGAGGTGGATCTATTGATCATTATGGGCGGTATCATGAGTGTCAATGATGAGGTGAATTACCCTTGGCTTCGGGTTGAAAAACGCTGGATACGACGATACTTGGCCAGATCAAAACCTGCGATTGGATTATGTCTGGGTGCTCAATTGATCGCCAGTGCATTGGGGGCGGTGGTGGAGAAAAACCCACAGCAGGAGTTGGGTTGGACCATGGTGTATCCTTGTGCCTATGTACCCGAATCATGCTTTAAATTGAGCAGTGAAATCCGTGTCATGCAATGGCATAGTGAAACTTTTGCGATCCCTAAGGGCGCAACGCGCTTGGCAGGCAATTCAGTCTGTCAAAATCAGCTTTATCAGATTGGAAGTAATGTCCTGGGCTTTCAGTTTCATCCTGAAATCACCCCCTTCGCACTGGATATTTTTATTGAGCATGAACAGCACGCGTCTGTATTTGATGGAGCTTATGTACAGGCCTTAGATGAGGTAAAACAGTCGAAGCGGGCAGATTATTTGCCAGGTCAACAAACCCTTAATCGGGCGATTAATTATGTTTTACAGGTTTAAAAAACAGTGTGTAGATCGGCTGAAGTATCGCAAGGTATTCGGCTGCGAGAGGGGTAAATTGCATGAAAATTTGCAGCACAAGTATTTGCTGAAAATGTAATCAGTTTAAGGTGAAATTAAAAGTAGAATAATGCGGCAAAGGGGTTTGCTTAATGCTTAAACAGTCGTTATAATGGGCGGCCCACAAATATTGGGGGCTAAACGGCGAAGAAAGTCGTTTAGATCGTTACAGTCGTGGCATC
>JASLJB010000286.1 GCA_030152605.1 Acinetobacter sp.
GTAATTAAGTATGCAACAATGGGCCAGGTTTGCTATCCTCGGGGCCATGCTAGTCACCGCATATTTGCTCATTTTGGCGTGGCAAAACGATTATGGTCATGGCAATAATAACAAAGTTGAAACTCCAACTGCTGTTGTTGCGCATGATGTTTCTGCCGACTTACCAAATGTGCAAAATACAGCGACTGCTAGTGATATCCCGCAAGCAAATATTGCTGCTGCACAACAAACCACGACTGCACCAGCCACAGCAAATCAACCACTGATTTCAGTACAGACTGACCTTTATCACCTTTGGATCAATCCAAAAGGTGGTGATATTGTGCGTATTGAATTATTAAATCACGACAAAAGTAAAGATAGCGAAAAACCTTTTGTTATGCTTGAAAGTGATGCTCAACGTACCTATGTCGCACAATCTGGTTTGATTGGATTAAATGGTCCGGACAGTAGCCGCACAGGTCGTCCAAGCTATGAAGTTGATAAAACAACTTATACCTTGGCTGATGCTCAAGATCAAAAACAAGAAAATGGTCAAAATGCAAAAGTTTTAAAAGTACCAATGGTCTATAAGACTGCCGATGGCGTCGAAATCATTAAAACTTTTGAATTTAAGACCGGCGCTTATCCGATTAATGTCAGTTATCAAGTACTCAACCGCAGTACTCAAAACTGGCAAGGTCAAATGTTTGGTCAAATCAAACGTGACAATTCGGAAGATCCAGGCAAGTCTGATCAAGGGATCTTTACCCTTGGTACATTCTTAGGTGGTGCTTGGGGTTCGCCTGATGCGAATTATAACAAGCTCAAATTTGACAACTTTAATGAAGAAAAACTAAACACAGATGCCAAAGGCGGATGGGTTGCTGTCGTTCAGCATTATTTTGTCAGCGCATGGATTCCAGGTCACTTTGGTAATCAAGCCTATACTGCAAAATTAGAATCGCGTAAGTCTGCGGATGGTATGAATATCATCGGCTTTACTTCACCGACCATCAATGTGCCTGCGGGCAAAACCATGACGGTGGATGCGACTTTCTATTCAGGTCCTAAAGTTCAATCAGAATTGAAAGATTTGGCTGCTGGCTTAAACCAAACTGTTGATTATGGTTGGTTATGGCCAATCGCTAAGCTGTTGTTTATGGGCTTGCAATTCTTCCATAACATCGTCGGCAACTGGGGTTGGTCAATTATCTTATTGACGGTTCTGGTAAAACTGATTCTTTGGCCGTTGTCTTCGAAAAGTTATCGTTCGATGGCGAAGATGCGTGTGATTGCACCTGAAATGCAACGCATGAAAGAAGAGTTTGGCGAAGACCGTATGCGTTTCTCTCAAGAAATGATGGCCTTGTATAAACGTGAACAAGTCAACCCACTTTCTGGTTGCTTACCTTTATTATTACAAATGCCGATTTTCTTGGCCTTGTATTGGGTATTGATGGAAAGTGTTGAACTACGTCATGCACCATGGATGTTGTGGATTCAAGATTTATCTGCAATGGACCCATTGTTTATCTTGCCATTGCTCATGGGTGCAACCATGTTCGTTCAGCAAATGTTGAATCCGCAACCTGCTGATCCAATGCAAGCGAAAGTGTTCAAAATCATGCCGATTATGTTCACTGTGTTCATGCTGTTCTTCCCTGCAGGCTTGGTTCTATACTGGATCGTCAACAACAGTATTACCATTTTGCAGCAAGGCTATATCAACAAGAGTGTTGAAAAAGCCCGTTTAAACAAAGATGTAAGCTCAGCCAATTAGTCTGAACTGATGAGCTGAATAAATCCGCTTAAGATGGTAATCTTAGGCGGATTTTTTATTGGCCTTAAGTTGAGAATTTTTCAATGACTACCCGAGTGACTCAAACCACGATTGCTGCAATTGCGACACCCCCTGGTCGTGGAGGTGTGGGTGTGATTCGTCTATCGGGGCCGAAAGCCTATGCCATTGCTGAAGCACTCAGCAACGCTCCCCTGCCCCAAGCACGTATGGCCGGTTTTCGTAAGTTCTATGATGCTGCGGCAGAGATTATGGATGAAGGCTTATTACTCTGCTTTCCCAACCCGCATTCGTTCACGGGTGAAGATGTGGTTGAGCTGCAAGGTCATGGTGGACCTGTGATTCAAAATGCCTTATTGGCACGTGTGCTTGAACTGGGTGCAACTGCGGCCAAAGCGGGCGAGTTCTCCATGCGCGCCTTTGAAAATGACAAAATGGATTTGGTTCAAGCTGAAGCCATTGCGGATCTGATCGATGCCAGCTCCCAAGCGGCGGCACGTTCTGCGGTACGCTCGCTACAAGGCGCATTTTCAACCAAGGTCAATGCAGTTTTAGAAAAATTGATTCATTTACGTTTGCATGTTGAAGCCGCGATCGATTTTCCAGAAGAAGAAATCGACTTTTTGGCTGATGGTAAAATATTGAATTTGCTAGAAGATGTACAGGCATCGGTGACGCAAGTACAGCAGTCTGCACGTCAGGGGCAGCTGTTGCGCGAAGGTTTGCAGGTGGTGATCGCAGGTAAGCCCAATGCTGGAAAATCGAGCTTACTGAATACTTTGGCCGGGGTAGAGCGTGCCATCGTCACCGATATCGCAGGCACCACACGTGATGTGCTGCATGAAAAAATCAGTTTAAACGGTTTGCCAATGACGCTAGTGGATACCGCGGGTCTGCGTGAAACGGGTGATGTGGTTGAAAAAGAAGGTATTCGCCGCGCGATCCGAGAGATTGAGCAGGCGGATTTATTGCTCTTGGTGTATGACTTAAGCCAAGGCGACAATCCTTTAACGTTGGCAGAACAGTATTTTGCTGAGCATCTCGATCCTAAACGTTTGATCTTGATTGGCAACAAATGCGATCTCACCGATCAGACCGCGAAGCTGACAGACTTTCAGGGTTTTCGTCAGGTTTTGGTTTCAGCACAAAGCCAGTTGGGAATTGAGGCGCTGGTTGAGGCGATTACAGCGCATGCAGGCTTCCACCCTGAAGAGGATAGCTTTATCGCCCGTACGCGCCATCTCGACGCAATGAAGCGCACCCAGAGCTATTTGGCAGAGGCGCGTGAGCAGTTGGTGGTCTATCAAGCAGGTGAGTTGGTGGCAGAGTCATTACGCTTGGCGCAAAATGCACTTGGTGAAATC
>JASLJB010000382.1 GCA_030152605.1 Acinetobacter sp.
ACGGGTCTGCCAGACGCTAAATACACCTTTGCGTGTTCCAACAAAGAGTTGGTTATCGATTACACGCAGCGAACGCACATCACCACTGGTACTTGAACGACCCACGATTTGACCCGAGTTTGGATCAAGCAAATGCAGCACACCATCCAGATCACCGACCACCAGATAAGCACCAAAGGCCACCGGATTACTCAAGTTACGATTGAGCAATTGGTCATTTTCCCAGATTTTTTGGCCAGTCATCAAATCATAGGCATTGATATGACCATCTGTCGTTGAAACAAAGACTTTGTTGTCATGTAGCGCAGGCCCAAATAGACTGCTGACATCTTCACTCCACACCACTTGTTGTGAGGCCAGATCCAACATGGTGACTTGACCTTGATAACTGGTGGTGACCAAGAACTGACCCATGACGACCGGCTCACCATTGATATCAATCAGGCGTTGCACGTCTGAACGTCCATCACTGATCGCAACACGGCGCTGCATACGCGGCATACCGGTCACACTATCAATCGCATAAACATAACCATTGGCTGTTGCCAAGGCCACAGTACGTGCATCAATCGGAACTGGCGCGGCTTGACCGCGTAAGCTAAACGCGAGACTTGGCAGTTTATAAGTCCACGCTTGTTGGCCTGTGCTGACATCAAAGGCAAACACCGTCCCATCATTGGCGACCATGATCGCACGACCACTATGTACCAACGCTGGACTGATCAAAGCACCAGACAACTGCGCGGTCCATTTTTGTTCACCGCTGGCTTGATCCAGTGCAAACACCTGACCTTTTTTATTGCCCACGATGACCAAGCCATCTGCCGCTTCTACGCCAGAGCTAAGCCCAGATTTGCTGACTTTTTTCTCCCACAGACGTTGCTTGCCTTGGTAGGCAGACACCACGCCATTGGGACTCAAAATAAAGATCACACCATTGTCCGCATCTAGACGTAAACGCAAAGGATCTTCTTTACTGGTCGATGCCACACTTTGGCTAAATACAGGAACCAAGCTGGTCGCTTGCGCCAATTTTGGCAGCGGATTCGGTTTGACCTTTTCTTCTTTGACTTTATTGCTTGAGCACCCCATGAGTGCTGCTGAAAAAATTGCCAAAGCAAAAGGAATTGTATATTTTTTATCCATCAAGACTCATCCACCTGCGGTTGTATGATTGGCTGTTCAAGTTCAGGATCATCCACTAATACGCCAACACTTTCGAGTTTAATTTGTAAAATTTGACGCTCTTGTTTGCGTTCTACTAAGTTGTCCCATGCGGCTTGATAGGCCTTTTTAGCATTTTCAATATCATTTTTTGCCACAAAAACATCACCACGTGCTTCTTCAACCGTCGCCTTAAATGCTGGGGTTGTCACAGTCGCCAATGTTTTTAAAGCCTCATCGTATTTCTTCTGACCCATTTGCGCATCTGCCAAACCGATATTGACGATGGCCACCAAGCCCTCATCATCGACTTTAGACTGCGAGACTTTTTTCAACTCACGCTCTGCGGTGGCATAGTCCGCTTTATCATAAGCCACTTTGGCCATGATCAATTGCGCCTGTAACGCATGCACCGAGTCTGGATCTTCTTTAACCAACTTTTCTGCGGAAGCACTCAAGGCACTCAACGCTTGTGGGTTTCCGGCTGCGACTTTTGCTTCTTCGTTTAGCTGTTGTAGTTTAGCCGTTTGAATTTGCGCTTCAGCTAAATTTTTCTTTTGCCAATACTGCCAACCGAAAAAAGCAATCAGCGCAATTAAAACAGCACTCAATACGCTTGAGCCATATTTTTTAAAGGATGACTTCAAACCATCAAGTTGTTCTGCATCGCTCATTGCGCTCATATGCTTATCCTTTTATGAATATATCTCGAATTATTGTGTTGAAAATTTCTCAATGAAAAATGGCACAATATCCGCTACCGCGACTTGATCTTGTTCTGCAGTGGCCAAGGTTTTCACCGAAAGCTGCTGCGATTCCCATTCACGTTCACCCAAGATCAGTGCATACACCGCACCCGATTGATCGGCCTTTTTCATTTGGCTTTTCATAGAGCCCATTGAGCCTAATTTGACTCGAACTGGACTGTTGCATGCTTCAAGTTGATCACGCAATTGTTCCGCCATCAACAAAGCTTTGCCATGCATGCTTGGATCAGAGACCAAGAACACTTCACAGTCACGTACTGGATCGGTATTTTCAACTTGCTCAAGCAACAGCAATAGACGCTCAAGGCCCATCGCAAAACCCACCGCAGGCACAGATTGATCCGGCTTGCCTTTGAGCTGACCGACCAAACCATCATAACGGCCACCGGCACAGACCGTGCCTTGTGAACCCAGATGGGTGGTGGTCCATTCAAATACAGTTTTGTTGTAATAATCCAGACCACGTACCAGTTTCTGGTTGATCACAAACTCAATCCCAGCATCGTTCAAATACTGCTGCAATTGCTCAAAATGCTGCAAGGTCTCTTGCTGCATAAAGTCGAGTAATTTCGGTGCTTGTTCCAAGATCTTTTGCGTTTGTGGATCTTTCGAGTCCAAAATTCGCAGTGGATTGGTGCTTAAACGGCGCTTTGAATCTTCATCCAACTGCGACTGATGTGCAGTCAAAAATTCAACCAAGGC
>JASLJB010000330.1 GCA_030152605.1 Acinetobacter sp.
TTATAAACTTTACAGTCTTGCGGTAAGTGCTGTTTCAAATACTGAAAGAACTGTTTTTTGTTCTTTTCAAGCGCACGCCTGAGTGTTCTTAAATGCTTCTCGTAATGATGATGCGATATAAATTCAACTAACGCATTTTGAATCAGTGCGTTGGCAGAAATGGTACTCATCAATTGTAAATGTTGAATATGCTCTGAAAATTTTCCTGCATAGACCCATCCGATACGAAAACCTGAGCCTAAAGTTTTGGAAAAAGAAGAGCAGTGTAAGACCAGATTTTGCTGATCAAAATATTTCATGGGCAAGGGTTTCTGATTGCCATAAAACATTTCCTCATAAACATCATCTTCAATTAAATGAATTTGATGCTCATGCAATAGCTTGGCGATTTTATATTTGATGTCATCACTAACGGTAAAGCCAATTGGGTTATGTGCATTCAACATGAACCAGCATACTTTGATTGGATAATTTTTGATGACTTGCTCAAAAGCCTCAATATCAAAACCATGTTGGGGATGTTCTGGAATGGTAATAACCTTTAAGCCCAAGCGTTCAGCAGCCTGCCAAGCACCATAAAAGATGGTTTGTTGTAAGAGAATATAATCACCTGGTTGGGTAATGGCTTGTAGGGAAAGATTCAGTGCTTCCAAGCCACCTGATGTAATGACAATGTCATCAGCATCGGTTGGAATCCCTTGCATCGAATAGCGTTGCGCAATTAAATTTCTTAAGGCTAAATTCCCTGGTGGCAGATTAGAGGTCTGATCATAACTATGTCGATTGCGGGAAAGCTGACCCATAATTTGAATTAACTTGGGTGGATACAGCAACTGACTATCAGGAAAAGCAGAACCTAAAGGACTGATTTTCTTAGATTGAATCGATTTAAGATATTTAAAAACTAAGGAGTTGATTTCAATTTTTGGATTTAATGATACGACGGAATAGGCTTGCGGAATCTGAATGTTATTTTGCTCAGCGACAAAATAACCCGACTTTTCTTTTGAATAAATCAAACCCTGTGCTTCCAGCTCTTGGTAAGCATTCATCACGGTAATTAAACTAAAACCTGAGCGCTGTACTTGCTCGCGTAAAGATGGAAGCTTGCTATGTGGTTTCCATGACCCATTTTCAATGAGCAGTTTTAGCTTATGTGCGAGTTGTTCTGATTTATACATAAAGTCAAACGAATCCATGTTGATGGAATAGCTTTAATGAAAGCTATTCCATCCATATTTTAATAAGCGAACATCAATAACAGCCTGAATAAACCTGCAATGATGGCAAGTGCAAAAAATCCAACGAACCACAAGATTATAAACCATTGGGTTTGGCTTAAATGCAGAGATTTTATCTTCATACAACGCTCCTAGTGATAGCCCGTATCTCCAATTCGTACCTTATCTCTAAATACCCAGTACGATACAATGGTATAGGTGATGATGATTGGAATCAGAATCACGGCACCAACGAGGGCAAATTTTTGGCTGGAATGTGGTGCTGCTGCTTCCCAAATCGTGACAGATGGTGGAATGATGTTTGGCCATAGACTGATCACAAAACCTGTAAATGCTAAGAAGACCAAAGCTAAAGTATAGATAAATGGCTTTAAATCTTGACGGTTTTTACATGCTTGTAAAATCAAAGCGGTAAATAACAACACCAAGATTGGTACTGGGCTAAAGTAAAATAGATTCGGCAGAGCAAACCAACGTGCTGCAATTGCAGGTTGTGTGAGAGGTGTGTATAAACTGACACCTACAAATACTACAAACAAGATAATGATCAATTTAGGCATCAATCGGTACATTTTGTCCTGTAGCTCATGATCTGTTTTGATAATGAGCCAACCGCACCCCAGCGCTGCATACATTGCAATGACACCGAAACCTGTAGCGACGGCAAATGGCGTGAACCAATCTAGTCCTGAACCTGAAAAAATACCATTGGTGGTTTGAATGCCTTGAATATAAGCACCTAAGATCACACCTTGAAAAAAACTGGATAGAATCGAGCCCCAAATAAAGGCTTGATCCCATAGGTGTTTGGTGCGATTTGCTTTAAAGCGAAATTCAAATGCAACACCACGGAAAATGAGGGCAATCAGCATTAATATAATCGGCATATACAAAGCTGAAAGCACCGTTGAATAGACCAATGGAAAGGCTGCGAATAAACCTGCACCACCAAGCACCATCCATGTTTCATTGCCATCCCACACAGGTGCGACAGTATTCATCATCACATCGCGTTCTTCACTGCTTTTGATCATCGGAAACAGAATCCCGATGCCTAAGTCGAAGCCATCGAGAATGACATAAATCAAAACACCTAGTCCGATAATACCGACCCAAATCAGAGATAAATCAATCATTGTGTTTCTCCTTACTTGGGCTTTGTTCATCAATACTTTCATCAACTGCACTTAATGGGCGCATTGGTGTTTTAAAATGACCATAACCTACAGGCTCAAGATCAATCGTCTCAATAAACTCAGGACCTTTTTTCAGTAGCTTTAACATGTAATAAATA
>JASLJB010000349.1 GCA_030152605.1 Acinetobacter sp.
TGTTGGGCAAAGTTGGCATCAAACTCGGCCTTTCTTTGCTTAAAGCGCGCATCAAATTCAGCGCGTTCATGTTCAAACTGCTGCTGCCTTTGCTGCTGTTGGGCTAAAAACTGCTGCCGTTTAAGATAGATCCCCGTGGCCCGTAATATCTCAGGCTCAAGGTCGATCAATTCACCACTTTGTTTATAGTGCTGCTCACTTTGCTGCCACTCAGTGTCTGAAATTTCTACCCACGTCTCAGCCAGTATATTTTTGTGGTTGGTGAAATTGTCTAGCACAAACTCTTGAATGGATTTGTAATAATGCATCTGCCCATCGCCATTGCGGCGCTCATAGACATAGGCAAAGCCATAATTGTTGTAGGTGTTGCTGCGCTGAAAGGAATTGATCGTGGTGTGAGTTGCTTTGAATTTCTCGTCAGGATCATGCCCCATATTGATCGTCGGCACGGTGTTGACGGGTGCTAATGAAATTGCAGTTTTGCGTTCTGAGGAATTTGGATCAGAAGGATCATTTTTGCTGCAACCGCTGCCCATCAGCACTGCGAGTAGCAGCAATCCGCTATAAAGAGAATGAGGGATATACATTTCTAAACTCGCTTTTAGTTATTTATTCGCTAACCGCACTGGTTATTCAGAAACAGCACTTGCAAATATAATCAGTCATTCTATTTCTGTGGCAGTTTAAACTCGGTGTAAATACAGAGAATAAACAGGATAAGGCAGAAAATAAAATGCCAGATATATCCCGAATGACCCATAGAAATCTAGCCAGATATTCTGTGAACTGGATGTTAATTAATCACAGATCAAAAATCAAATTAAAACCGGTAAAAAGCCTAATCTAAATATAAGACTTAAGTCGTGACTGCTGTCTTAAAATAAAATAAAAACCCTCAACAAGCTCGAATATTCAAGAATCAAAACAATCAGAATATATAAATTGGGGTGGTATTTTATCTGTGCGATTGGATGAGTAAATGATCTGTCAGTTTTGCTGGATAATGGGTGCGCACTTTAAAGTTTGTCTAAGCGGTAAAAAAGCTTTGTAAAACAAGTGTGAAGTGGGGCACAATACCCGATATTAGGGTGTTGTAGTATGGGTTAAGTGCATGGGGTAAGTGCTTAGGTTAAGTGCGTGGGTTAAGTGCGTAGATCGTATAGGACGCACACAGGACGCATATACGATGCGCCGCTTCGATTTACATCATGATCAAAACTGAAGATTTTAAAAGTTTATGTTACAAATAATGGGTTATATAAAAGGCTTAATCGTACTGTGTGTGGGGTTGGCTGCGGCTTTTAGTTATTGGATCTATCAGCATCAAACCCTGTGGATATTATTGCTGGGTATTTTTATTGCCTATCAGGGCGTCAATATTCTGTATCAAAATTTAAAATTGCGCTTTGATATTATTCATCATCAGCAAGTTTTTGCACTGCAAAATTTTCACTGGTATATCAAAAATAACCCAAAGCATTTAAATGACGATTTGATTAGCTGTAAGCAGTGTCGCAGTAAAGCGATTCAACTCCATGTAGATCATCGCGCGGCACAAAAGCAGTTATTAAGTCCAGTCTCTGGCCAGGTTTACCATCGCCACCAATGTAAACAATGCACCGCAGTTTTATTTTATACACCACATCAGGGCTAAATATTTTCATGGCTCACGATTTAAAGTCTGGTATTTGGTATCGCAGGTCAGGGAAGAACATACACCGTTATGAGCATTAATTGTTTTTTTGGGGATTATACCTCTCATGCCAATGAACAGAGAATGTTGGATCAATTGCTGTCGCAGTTACACGCCTATTGGGGGCAACAGCATTCGTGGATTTATCTGATCTATAATGCAATGTGGAATGGCCAAGAAATTGATCTGGTGTGTATCACTGAACATGCCATCATCGTGATTGATCTCAAAAACTATAGCGGTGCTTTAACAGGTCAGGAAAATGGCGAGTGGTTAATGGATGTTCAATCCACGGACAGCGCGATCAATCAGACGCCAGTCTCTGCTGTTCAGCATGCCGACACTCACATAACAGCAATACAGAATCCAGCCACAAGCTCGATCGTGGTCAAAGGTGGCGGTCAGATTAATCCCTTTGTGCAAATCCGAAAAAACCGCTATGCCGTGATGGATTGGTTAAATCAAAATAAACGCTTAAGCCAAGAGAATATTGGGCATATGGCGGGGTTAATCGTCTTTTCAGAGATTCGCGCGCTACAGTTGCAGCTGTCATATTCCGTCAAGCAATGGTTTCATGTGACGGATCTAGCGCATATCAGTCACAGCTTGGCCAATATTCGCTCTGACGAGATTCATATTACTGAGGCCGAAGCACAGGATATCGTGCAGCAACTGAATCTCAAGCCTTATACCTGGACCGCAGGGCGTATTATTGAGTCACCGTATTTTCCATTTGGCACTTTAAATTCCGGGCCTGATAGCGCAGCATCCGCAACACCTTATGTAGATTTGGTTAAACTGCCACCGAGTCCAGTCACTGAGCCGCAACTGCATCTTGATATCAAGCGTATGGTGTATGCGCCTTTGTTGGTGATGATCTTGCTCTGTGGGATATTTTCCTATTACTTTATTCGAGGCTCCACCAATGACTCGGGGATTTATCATGTCCTGATGTCGAATTTAGTGCCTGGTTTTGGCGATGCCAATTCCAACAGCAGTCAATTACTGGCCTTGATTTCGCCGAGTTTGGTGGATCGCGAATTACAGGCAGACAAAGAGATTGCCCAAGATCAACTGAATATTCCACCTGAGCCGCCAAAGATTGATCCCAAGCAGCCGGTGCAGCAATTGTCAGATTTTTATGATTTAAGCACCATGCCGCATCGCTATTATGGCTTTCAAATCGCTGAGACCTCTTTAACTCAAGCCATGAAAATTTTGAATCATGAAAAACTAGCCAGCAAAGATCACTATTATGCCGGTGCCAGTTTAACTCAGCGTATCGATAACCTTTATTATCCCGAGAGTCAGGCCAATCGTCTGCATCAAAAATATGGCATATTGGCGGTTAAAGATCTGAATGGCTTTAAATTATATTTTGATAAAAATAACAAGCTGACCGCCTTGGTGATTCAATTGAAAGCCCAAGACAATCAAGTCATGAAAGCCTATATCAAGCAATATAAAAAAATGGGCTATAAATATATCGGCGGTGATGACGCATTTGTTGGCAACCAACATGCCTTGTTTAAAAAATCCAATGATGATTATCTGGTGATCGCCAACCCGCATATGTCGCATGAAATGTATGTCTTACATACCAACAAAGCACATTATCTCAAATATAAAGATCGCTTTATTTTAAATACACGCGGTGATTTGGT
>JASLJB010000014.1 GCA_030152605.1 Acinetobacter sp.
AGCACTTGGGTGGTATGCCGAATGTCAGGTGAGATTGAGCGAAGCGTTACACTGTTGAACGTGGGAAAAATAGCGTTACAATGCAGCATCTTGTATGTTTACTCAAGCAACTCCTCAAGTTTTAACTATTCAAGGAAATTATAGCCCTATGTCTCGTTTAGTCACTCGATTTGCACAGCTTAAATCTCAACAGCGTAAGGCTCTGGTTTCTTATGTCATGGCGGGTGATCCTCAACCTCAAGTTACCGTACCGCTGTTACATCAAATGGTTGCAGCCGGCGTGGACGTGATTGAATTGGGCTTGCCGTTTTCTGATCCGATGGCCGATGGTCCCGTGATTGCTTTAGCCGGTGAACGCGCACTGCGTGGTGGCACCAGTACCTTAGATACTTTGGATATGGTTGCAAGCTTCCGTCAACAAGATACTGAAACCCCTGTGGTATTGATGGGCTATCTCAATCCTGTTGAAGTGATCGGCTATGAGTCTTTTGTCGCACAAGCGCACCAAGCGGGTGTAGATGGCCTAATCTTGGTCGATCTACCGCCTGAGGAAGCCCATGATCTCGATGTGATATTGAAAAAATATGATATGGATCAAATTTTCCTCTTGGCGCCGACTTCGACCGAAGAACGCATCAATTACGTGGCACAGCAGGCGCGTGGTTTTATCTATTATGTGTCGCTTAAAGGTGTCACCGGTTCCGCAAGTTTGGATACCGCTGAAGCCGCGGCACGTATTGAAAAAATCAAAGCCGTGACTGATCTTCCAGTCGGTGTTGGGTTTGGGATCCGAGATGCAGCCTCTGCAAAAGCCATGGGCCGTGTGGCCGATGCGGTGATTGTAGGCACGGCATTTGTTAAAAACTTTGAACATTTAGCACCAGAACACGCCGTGGAACAAGCGGTGAATAAAGTCAAGGAGCTTCGAGCAGCGCTCGATGAGTTAATATGAATCAAGAAGTAAAACCATGGAAAATACTCAGTCCAGTTACACCTTGGACAGATCGTTCGGTGCCAGGGATTCAAGTTCCTGATCAACAACAAGCCTTAAAAGCGACGTTTACTGAGCCAACGATTGAGTGTTCAGAGTGTCATGCATTGGTGACGCAAACTGCAATGTCATTTAATGTCTATGTCTGCCCACAGTGTGATGAGCATCTGCGCATGAAAGCGCGTGATCGCTTGAACTGGTTTTTTGATCAAGTTCATGAAGAACTCGGACAAGAATACGCAGCCAAAGATCCATTAAAATTCACCGATAGCCGCCCTTATCCAGAACGGATGAAAGAAGCGCAGAAAAAAACTGGTGAGACAGAAGCGTTAGTGGTGATGCGTGGTCAGCTCAAAGGCGCTGAAATGATGGCCTGTGCGTTTGAGTTTGACTTTATGGGTGGCTCAATGGGTACCGTCGTGGGTGACCGTTTTGTTGCGGCGGCTGAACAAGCGATCGAACAGGGCTTGCCTTTGGTGTGCTTTGCAGCCTCTGGTGGCGCACGTATGCAAGAGGGCATGTTGTCTTTGATGCAAATGGCACGTACTTCTGCGGCGATTCAAAAACTGAAAGATGCGCGACTGCCGTATATCGTGGTGTTGACCCATCCAGTTTATGGTGGTGTGACCGCGTCTTTGGCGATGTTGGGTGATGTGCATTTGGCTGAACCGAAGGCCATGATTGGCTTTGCAGGTAAACGCGTGATCGAACAAACCGTGCGTGAAACGCTACAGGAACCGTTCCAACGTGCTGAATTTTTGCTTGATCATGGGGTAATCGACCAAATTGTCCATCGTCATGCATTACGTGATAATGTATATCGTATCGTAACGAAATTGATGAAATTACCTTGACTTCAACTGCACCACTTGCAAGCGATCATTTACAAACATGGCTCAATTATTGGAGCCATGTTCACGTTACAGGGATTGATTTAGGCTTAGAGCGGGTCATTCCTGTGGCAGAAAAATTGGGTGTGATCCGCCCCAACGCCAAAGTCCTGACCGTTGCTGGCACCAATGGTAAAGGCTCCACCACCACGGCACTGGCAGCGATGCTCGATGCTGCGGGTTATCACGTGGGCTTATATCAGTCACCGCATATTTACCGTTTCAATGAGCGGGTCAAGTTGGGTGGGCAGGAAGTCGATGATCAGCGTTTGATTGACGCCTTTGTTGAGGTGGATCAAGCACGTCGTGACTGTGATTTAAGTTTATCTTTTTTTGAAGCCACCACACTGGCGGCATTTCTGATCTTTAAGCAACAGCAGTGTGATGTCTGGGTACTCGAAGTGGGTCTGGGTGGGCGTCTGGATGTGGTCAATGTGGTTGATCCAGATGTTGCCGTGATCACCAACATCGGTCTGGATCATACCGATTGGATCGGTGACAGTATCGAGAAGATTGCTTTCGAGAAAGCCGGCATTATTCGTCCACAGATCCCGGTGATATTTGCCGGTCGGCAGACACTGCCCGAAGCGATTAAAAATAAAGTAGACGCTTGCCAAGCCACGCTCTACGCTGCACATCATGATTATTTCTTTCAGCATGCTGAAGATGGCGAACACTGGATGCTGGCCACGCCGGGCTCGACACTGAGCTTGCCTGTCGGTCATTTGGCGATTGATAACCTGGCTGCTGCTGTCTGTGCGATTCTAAACAGTGGTTTAGTTGTATCTGAACAGGCCTTAGCCGCAGGAATTGCAGCGGCGCAATTGCCTGGTCGTTTCGATATCAGACAGATTGACAATAAAACTGTGATTTTTGATGCAGGTCACAATCCACATGGTGTAGAATTTCTGTTAAATCAACTGGGTAGATATGTGGAAACGCATCCACAATTCACCGAGGTGGTTGCGGTATTTTCAATGCTTGCAGATAAAGATATCAATTCTGTAGTACAAGTGTTGAAAGGTCGGATATTAAAGTGGAAAATAGCCAAACTGTCTGTGCCTCGCGCAGCAGAACTGTCTCAATTAGAGTCTGCTTTAGCGGGTGAGACGGTAGAGCAATTTGAGCATTTACAAGCAGCATTTCAATCAGCGCTTGCAGAAACTAAAAATAATCAGCTGATTTTGGTGTGTGGTTCGTTTCATACCTTAGAAGCGATCTGGGAGTATTTAGAAGAATGTCGATGAATAACAAACAGCGCTGGATGGGCGGTGTTGTTCTATTGGGTGGTGGTGTGCTTTTAGCGGCATTGCTTCTAAAAGGCAAAGATGAAATTCATCAACAGGATACAGGTCCTCAGATCGAACATCCGGTCGAGCAAGCACGTCAGCCGAACAACACCAACACCGCGGCAGATGGGGAAGTGATTCAGTTACAGCCTTTAACTGTGGATGTGGCGACTGAGAAACGCTTGCTCGAAGAACAAAAGCGTTCACGTGAAAAAGCCGTTGCTGAACAAGAAGCCAAAGCTGCTGAATTCCTGAGAATGCAACAACAGGCCGAAGCCGATGCGGCACGCAAAGCAGCTGAAGAATATGCTGCCATGAATGCACGCCGTAAACCGGCCCAAGAAAGCTCAGACAATATCCCGCCTGAGCTGACTGAAGAAGCCAAAAACAAAGTCAATGCGCAAAAAACAGCAGCACAGCTCGCAGCGGAGAAAAAAGCAGCGGAGCAGAAAAAGCAGCAGCAACAGAACGCAGACACTGCAAAAAAGCAAGCTGAACAACGCCTTGCGGAAGAGCAGAAACGTAAAGCCGCTGAAAGCCAACGCAAAGCCGATGCCGATAAAAAGGCTGTTGATGATGCAAAGAAGAAATTAGAGGAAGAGAAAAAGCGTAAAGCTGCAGATGAAGCCAAGAAAAAGGCAGATGATGAAGCCAAACGCAAAGCTGCAGACGAAGCCAAACGTAAAGCTGCAGACGACGCCAAGAAAAAAGCAGATGAGGCCAGAAAGAAGGCCGATGATGCGAAACGCAAAGCTGCTGAAGAAGCCAAGAAAAAATCTGATGCCGATAAGGCTCGCGATATTTTAGAAAATGGCGACAAACAATGGATGGTGCAAGTTGCACTTGCCGCCAACCAAGCCAATGCCGATGCCATGGCCTCGAAGTTACGTGCCAAAGGTTATAAGGTCACGCAAAGTCCAACCTCAAAAGGCGTGCGGATCATGGTTGGACCGTCTAAAGATCGTGAAGCAGCCGATGCGATTCGTAAAAAGATCAACAACGATGCCAGCTTAAACATGAAGTCGGCATGGATCATCGACTGGGTGCCCTTAGAGCAACGTTAAGTTTTTATTCAACCATTGCGCGACTGGCGCAGAGGTTGACGCTGATCAAAGCTATGATCAAGGTACCGCAAGTGTTAACGCACTTGCGGTATTTTTATTTTTGGCCAACTCTGCGCGAACCCACTGGATATTTTCATTGCTGAACACATTTTCAATATTGCGCCAGATCGGATGGAAGCCATAGCCACCATGCTTCATTTCATTTAAAGCATCTTCTTTTGACCAATTTTGAAAGATAATCCGATACATCGCCACACTGGCGCCGGTACGATCAGAACCGTGATAGCAGTGTAGCAGCACTTGTTGTTGCTGCTGTTTGGCGAGTTGAATGTCTTGCATGACCAGTAATAGATCTTCACGATCTAGAGCCCAAGTGTGAATCGGAATATGTCGCAGGCTCTGCCTTTGTGATTGGAAAACAGCTTTATCTGAGTTGCGGCTGCGCAAATTGATCACACGATCAATGCCATGCTGATTCAGTAAGGGCAATAGACTGGCATCTGGCTGTTCACTGCGAAAGACCGTGTCGCTAATTTGGTAGAAGTTATTGGCTTGAGATAACTGTTGTCCCCACTGCGTTGGCCGCTGTTCAGCATCTAAGCTCGGTGAGGTGATACAGCCCGTGAGTAGGGTCGATGAAAGTACTAGGCCAATTGTAAGGTTTTTATTCAGCATAAAATTTATTCTTTATCTATATTTAAGTGTGCTTCTAAGTGATGCGGATCGTGCGCACATAGGATCTTAACTTCAGGATGCATCTTTGCCAAGTATTGAATTTTTTTCAGTGTTTCTAGTCGCTTGTGAGTGTTGTGGGCCAAACTGCCTTGCATCCTTTTCAGTAGTGGCAGTTTGCGTTGCGGATTCAGTTCTCGCTGTGAAAAATAAGCATCGCCGCAGAAAAATAGCCAACCCTGTGCTGTATTGATCGCATAACCACAATGTCCCGGGCTATGTCCGGGCAATTCAATCATCAATATGTCATCGGCAAAATCTTGAAAGCCGGCAACGCGCGAGAAATTAAACCATGCCTCACCGGCTTGTGCTTCTAAAAAGTTCCAGTAGCGATGTTGCTGAAACTGCGCTGAGCGATAGCGCATTGT
>JASLJB010000092.1 GCA_030152605.1 Acinetobacter sp.
ATGTGATAATCGGCATAAGAGAATCCTTAAGGAGTGATGCCCGCTACAGAAGGGCATATCACCGCGAGATTATGTTCGAGGTAGAACCTCAAGATAAAATCGGTGGAGAAGAAAATAAATACAAAATTTTACACCCTTAAAAGAGATTAATAAACCTTTGTCTGCATTTAAAGCAATTTCATCTCGATCGCATAGATCGAATGACGCCAATATCATCCGATTGAAGCAATCATAACCAAAAGACTCAATTATTTTTAGTCATATAAATTAGATTGGTTAAATTTATCCGCACGTAGTCCGAGCACATATTCAATCTCTTCAATATATCCCGTATAGCTTTTATCAAATTTATTTTGATCATACAGCGCCCGAATCACATCAATTCGCTCTACGGCTTTCATCTCTAGCCACCCCATTAACAGTGAAGTTTCAGCAGAGAACAATGCATGCGGTTGTGCTGGACAGAACTCAACACGTTGCATCAGTTGATCAAATGCCAACAATACCTGCTCACGATAGTCGGGAAATTGCACACTGAGTTTGCCTAAACTTTCAGTCAAAATAAATATCGACTCAAGGTTGAGCATTTTACAGCCTTGAATCAGATAAGGGATCGCTCGCTCACCCATCATTTCAAACACAAAAACATAAGATTCGATCCACTCATCTTCATCCACTTGGAGATGGTTAAGTTGATTTAAAATCTCAGGACATGCGTCCACATACTGTAAAGCACCTAATGCATACAGCGCATAATGCATCGCGAAAAATTCAGCATCTGTCCCATAATAAAGCTGCTGATTGGTGGCGATCGCTAATAGCTCTGCGGCATCGGTATGGCTGATCCCGTACTGATCTAATTGACAGGAGAAGTTTAATAAACTGCCCTTATTTCCTGCTGGACTGGGCAATTGAAGTAGTTTTTCTAAGATCATGAATAAATATGCCAATTTTACCAAAAGTTATAAAAATTATTGTGAATTTTAGTACAAATTCACCTAACTAAAAATATCATCAAACACCATTTCCATATCTTATCAACTTAATAAAAATCAACTACCTAATAAAAAAGTAAATCAAACCCTTAAAGCGTGATTAACACCACACTATTTTAAAGTTAGTTTAAATAAAAACAATCACTTTTGACTTAAATATATATTTAAAAGTGATCTTTAGCGTTCATTTTTCTCTATTCAATAAAATAATTATATCTCTAGTCAAAATACTAATCACAAACACACTCAGTTAAGTAACTTTTAAAAACTTAACTTAGTCTCTGTTAATAGCTTCTGATCCAAATTAAACAACGCTTTAATGTCAAAAACATGACATAAAACCATACTTATATTATGGTTTTTATTTTGAAATATGCTTAGTCATTTTCGCTTGATTCTTAGTCTATTTTTACTTATGGTCTGTTTAAAGACACGACTAAAGCATAACTGCAAGGGTCAATTAATATTTATATCTTAAAGAACAAGATGCTTAAAAATTAAATGGAGTTAATATGAAAAGCGCATACGATGATCTTATAAAAACCCCTGCCAACTTTGTGGCTTTATCACCACTCCGTTATTTAGAACGCGCCGCTTATATTTACCCAGATCAAGATGCCATAATTCATGGTCCGCGCCGCATCTCTTGGCAACAGACCTATGCACGTTGCAGACAGTTCGCGCATCAACTCCAGCAACTCGGCATTCAAAAAAACGATACTGTGTCAGTGCTATTGCCCAATATCCCCGCCATGATCGAAGCACACTTTGCAGTACCTATGGCCGGCGCGGTACTCAATACCTTAAATACCCGTTTAGATGCCAAAACCCTGGGCTTTATGCTTGAGCATGCAGAAACCAAAGTATTGTTGGTCGATCCTGAGTTTGCCGAAGTCGCAGCGCAGGCTATCGCACTCGCGCCGCAAAACATCATCGTGATCGATGTGGCGGATGACCAATATGAGCATCATCAGACCAGCCCGAAGATTGGCCAGATTGAATATGAAACCTGGTTAAGCCAAGGTGATGCTGAGTTCGACTGGCAACTCCCCGCAGATGAATGGGATGCAATCAGCCTCAACTATACCTCGGGCACCACCGGCAATCCCAAAGGCGTGGTCTATCACCATCGAGGTGCATACCTGAATGCGGCCAGCAATATCTTGGCTTGCGGGATGAAGCCACGCGCCACTTATCTGTGGACCCTACCGCTATTTCACTGCAATGGCTGGTGCTTTGCCTGGAGTATGGCCGCCAATGGCGGGACCAGTATTTGTTTGCGAAAAGTCGAAGCGGCTCAAGTTTTTCAGCTCATCGATCAACATCAGGTCGAATACTTCTGTGCGGCACCGATCGTGCTCTCCATGCTGATCAATGCCCCCAAAGCTCAGCAAATTAAATTTAAACAACATGTTGAAGTCATGGTCGCTGGCGCTGCACCACCCGCTGCGATTATCGAAGGCATGCACCATATCGGCATACAGGTCAATCATGTCTATGGCTTGACCGAAACCTATGGCCCTTCAGGATTATGTGCAACCCAAGCTGGCTGGAGCGATCGCTCGATTCAAGAACAAGCACAACTCAACTCACGCCAAGGTGTGCCCTATCCACTGCAAGACGGTATGCGTGTACTCGATCCCAAAAGTATGCAGCCGGTTGCCAATGATGGCGTGACCATGGGCGAAATCATGTTTCGCGGCAACATCGTGATGAAAGGCTATTTAAAAAATCCTCAAGCCACAGCCGAGGCATTTCGGGGTGGCTGGTTCCATACCGGTGATTTGGCCGTGTGCCATGCAGACGGTTATGCCAAAATCATGGATCGCTCCAAAGATATTATTATCTCTGGTGGCGAAAATATTTCGTCACTTGAAATCGAAGAAGTGCTCTACACCCACCCTGCGATTATGACAGCTGCTGTGGTGGCCAAACCCGATCCACGCTGGCAAGAAGTGCCCTGTGCCTATGTTGAACTCAAACAAGATGCACAGGTCAGCCCCGAAGAAATCATCGAGTTTTGCCGTGCACAATTGGCGCGCTTTAAAGTCCCTAAAGATGTGGTGATCACTGAGATTCCGAAAACCTCGACAGGCAAGCTGCAAAAATTTGTCCTCAGAGAATGGGCGCAACAACGTGCTGAGGCAGAACAGCAGTTGGATCAGGCCCAAACATAGAGTCTGTAGACATTGAGAAGAATACTAAGTCCACAGAAACAAAAACGGTGTTGGGATCTCAAAGATCTCCAACACCGTTGTTGTTTCAGCAATGCGCTTCGGTTTATTTGACATTATCCGAAATCAAAGCCACCTGTTGAATATAGTTAAACAAATTCAACTTGGTTGCCTCTAAAACCTCAGCTGTCACTTGGTTGTTAATATCACGTTGTACACGCAATACATGCTGACGAATGGTATGACGTTCAGCCGCATTGAAGATTTTGGCAAACTCATGAATCGCAGGATCGCCTTGCGCAATAATCCGATCGACCCAACGCTGCAATTGTGCAGTTTTCTTACTGCTCTGCTGCGGGGTCAGATACGATAAAATTACGGTTTCATCTTCATTACGTAGCAATTTGCCAATACGCAAGAATTGGCGACGGCGCGCTTCAAAAGATGAAATCAACTGCACATCCAATAATGCATCAATCAAACGCTCTTCCACAGGAAGATTCTGGATCTGCTTTTTTGACAATGCTGCCAATTGTTCACCGAGTGCGGCCATGCGCTGCACTGCTTTTTTTTGCTCGGTTTTGCTTGCACGACCTTCTAAAGAATCAAAGTCTTCTTCAGTAAAACGTTGCGTACGTTTTGCCACAATTAATCTGCCTCATAAAATTTTGCGTTGAAAAGTGCTTGAATTTCAGACAAGGCTTTATCTTCGTCTGAACCGTCAATCACCAATCTTAAAGTGGTGCCTTTCCCTGCACCCAACATCAGCAAGGAAAGAATATTTTTGGCATCCACCAATTTATCCCCCTTACCTATTTGTATTGATGATCGAAATTTAGTGGTCACTTCAATCAACTTGCCCGATGCGCGGGCGTGTAAGCCTAATTTATTCACTACATCTATCGTGGTATCAATCATGACCAGTGCTTCATTTCTCTATGTAAAACTTGAATCG
>JASLJB010000164.1 GCA_030152605.1 Acinetobacter sp.
ATCAAGCGCTTGTTTCTCAACAAGTTTTTATCAACATCACCGCCGATGGATGTGCATTATAGGCGAAATATTTTCAGGCGCAACCCCTAATTTAGATATTTATCGAAATTAATCGTCGGATGCGTGGTTTTTAAACGAAAACTGCATGGGCTGGATATTTTTAAAGCTTCTTTTATCTTTGATACTTCGCTAAAATGCTAAGTACGATCTTTTAGAACATTATTTATAAGTGAATCATTTGAAGTGAAAAAAATAAATATAAAACTGGGGTTAGTATTGTGCTTGTTATTCAACATAATACCTGCGCACGCGATATCCACCCACAATATCTTTGTGACCACATTTTCAATACTCAGTTATGCAAAATGGAGTACGGCTGTGCAAACTCCATCATTCTGTGTCATTGACAATACCAGCCTAGCCAATCAATTTAAAACGGTGTCCCAACAATATAATCAAAACTACCAAATACACTCGATCAGCTTAAATGATCTCAGTAGCTTCTCCTGTCAGGTTGTTTTCTTCTCGACACTCACTCCACAACAAGAACAAAGCACATTAAATGATCAAGCACAGCCGATATTATCTTTTAGCACCAATAACAGTGCGTGTGAAGTTGGGAGTTCATTTTGTTTATACAAAAAAAACCAGCTCACCTCGTTCAAAGTTAACTTAGATAGTTTGAGTCAATCAAAAGTCCGCATCGATCCACGCGTGTTATTACTCGCCAAACCTGCGGAGCAAAGATGATACGCCACCTTTATCAAACCACCTCGTTGCAGAATATATTTCAACGCTCGCAACTGGCGATCTTTGCACTTACATTTACGATCTGTACGATTATCTTCGTCATCGTTTCTACCTATACCATGGACACTTATGCCAAACAGAGTCTCACCATACTCACCGACTCATTAAGTGAACGCATTCAGCCCGCGGTTGTCTTTAATGACAAGGTGACTGTAGATCAAATTCTAAATGAATATTTGGATCAATACCCAGTACGCTCGATCATCGTTTTAGATCATACACGTAAGGTGATGGCCAAACAGATACGCAGCAACACGACACTCACCCCCACCACCACCTTATTAGATCGATTGTTTTTTAAGGAACCACTCAAAGTCGACATTCAACACCATCAAGTTAAATATGGTGAGGTGATTGTTTATGGTAATTCCTCAAGCTTGGTCAATTTTATTCACAATATCCTGATTGGACTCAGCCTAGGTTTCTTAATTATTTTGGTGACCTTATTTTGGTTTGTACGCTCAATTTATCAGTATCTGATGAATTCAATCACACCCGTGGTTTCAACAGCAAGAATGATTAGCGACCAAAAGAATTACACGCTCAGACTTCCAGACTCACCCATTAAGGAAATTCAGGATCTAAATCAGGTCTTTAATGAGCTATTAGAAAAAATCCAGCACTCCAATCAACAACTACAATCTGAGAATAGCAAACTGTCACATCAAGCACGGCATGATGAGTTAACCCAACTGCCTAACCGGAATTATTTTTATCAAACTTTATTTCAAATTTATGATTATGCCCATCAGCAAGATTCAGCATTAATGTTTATTGACAATAATCACTTTAAAGCCATCAATGACCAATACGGCCATTTGGCTGGTGATGCGGTATTAAAAGAAATGTCCCATCGACTCAAAGCCAATCTACGCCATGATGATTTTATTGCGCGCCTAGGTGGCGATGAGTTTGCCATTTTACTCAAAAATATTAAAAAAACAGATCACCTGATTTCAATCAGTGAACACCTCTTGCAATGCTGCAAAACACCACTTCATTATGAAGGGACTGATATTTATTTTAGTTTTAGTATTGGCATTGCCTTCTTCAAGTGTTCAAATTCCCCCGAAGATCTCATTACGGCAGCAGATAGCGCGATGTATAAAGCTAAATTGCTGGAACAACATTGGTATATAGCCCCTTGCAAGGATGTTGATTGTGAACGATACATTAAATAAATCTTTTAAACTATTTGTTTTTGCTTTGCTGAGTTTATCTGTCACTGGATGTTTAAATCTGGGTCACTTAAATTACAAGCAGGCACGCATGTTAAAAAAAGAAGGCTTTAGTTTAACGGATGAAGGCTGGACCCTCGGCCTACCAGAGCGATTGCTATTTGAGTTTAATCAGTCTGATATTGGATTACAGCAAAAAGCTGAACTGGGCAGATTATCTGCACAGCTACAACAGTATAAATTGCAACGCCTCAAAATTGTTGGCCACACTGATTCCACAGGAAATCCAGCATACAACCTGCAACTTTCAGAAAAACGCGCACAAAGTGTTTCTAACGTATTCATTGAAAATGGTTTTGAAATAAACAACATCAAAACCATCGGTCGCGGTGCAACTCAACCGTTAGTGAGTAACGACACTGAAGAAAATAGAGCAAGCAATCGCCGAGTGAATGTCATTATCACCCCTTAAACACATGGCGCTGCGCTGAGCAGGCCACTGCATTCAGTATCACAATCACATCCTCCACACCTTGCATCAAATCTAATGAAATCGCTTTAATGCACCATCATTAGATTTGATCACGCCCCTCGCGACACAATTAAATTCGATATTGCCCTGCAAGCGGCATTATTTTTATTGTTGCTCACACAAATCGCAAGCACAAAAAAACCGCACTATATGCGGTTATTTTATTTAAAGTGTTGATCCAAGGATCAGATCACTTTAGAAAATGGTCGGAGCAGTAGGATTCGAACCTACGACCCTCTGGTCCCAAACCAGATGCGCTACCAGGCTGCGCCATACTCCGAGTACTTAGAGCCTTTTTATGAATTGGGGTGAATGACGGGATTCGAACCCGCGACAACCGGAATCACAATCCGGGGCTCTACCAACTGAGCTACATCCACCATCATAAAATCAAGTTCTACAATATCAAGCTACCATAAATGGTGCGCCTGACAGGATTCGAACCTGTGACCATCCGCTTAGAAGGCGGATGCTCTATCCAACTGAGCTACAGGCGCGTAAAGATGATATTCAATATCAAGCGATACATTTGCCTTGAAGAATTGGTCGGAGCAGTAGGATTCGAACCTACGACCCTCTGGTCCCAAACCAGATGCGCTACCAGGCTGCGCCATACTCCGATTCGTCTTAGCTTTTTGTATCACACATCGTGCGGTACGGTGTGCATTCTAGGCGTGACGTTTAATTACGTCAACACCTATCATCAAAAAAAATTCAAAAAGCATATCAAACGCTTATTTAACAAACGTTTTGGCGAATTTTAAGCCTTTAACGCGGCACTGAACTGCAACATACGGTCCAAAGGCAGCTTTGCACGCGCGGCTAATGCGTCATCAACGTGTATTTCTTGATCAGCTTGCTGTAAGACTTGCAAAATGCCTTCAAGTTCGTTCATCGCCATCCAAGGGCAATGTGCGCATGAGCGACAAGTCGCCCCCTCACCTGCAGTCGGTGCTTCGATCAAGGTCTTTTCAGGGACAGCTTGCTGCATCTTATAAAAGATGCCGCGATCCGTAGCCACGATCAAAGTGTCATGCGGCAAGGTCTGTGCAGCTTTAATCAGCTGTGAGGTACTGCCCACGGCATCAGCCACATCTACCACTGACTCAGGTGACTCGGGATGCACCAGTACTGCCGCATTGGGGTGTAAAGCTTTCATTTGGCTAATGCCGCGTGCACGAAACTCCTCATGTACGATACAAGCACCATCCCAAATCAACATCTCAGCTTGGGTTTGTTTTTGGATATAGCGACCGAGATGCTGATCCGGTGCCCAAATGATCTTTTCACCCAAACTGTCTAAGTGTTCAATGATTTCCACTGCACAGCTCGACGTCACTACCCAATCTGCACGTGCTTTAACCGCTGCCGAGGTATTGGCATAGACCACCACGGTATGATCTGGATGTTGATCACAAAACGCCGCAAACTCATCCGCTGGGCAGCCCAGATCGAGAGAGCACGTTGCTTCCAAGGTCGGCATCAAAATAGTCTTTTCAGGCGATAAAATCTTTGCCGTCTCCCCCATAAACTTCACTCCAGCCACCACCAACGTGGTGGCTGGATGATCTCGACCAAAACGTGCCATTTCCAGTGAATCCGACACGCAGCCACCCGTGGCTTCAGCCAGCTCTTGCACCTCAGGGTTACAGTAGTAATGCGCGACCAGCACCGCATTACGCTGTTGTAATTCCGCTTTAATCTGCTGAAATAACGCGTGTTTTTTCTCAGGATCTATCTGGGTATCCTTGGCTTCACCTAAACGATCTAAATGCGTCTGCACAACCGATTGAGCATCGTTGGCAATAAGTTGACTCGCATCTTTCATAAAAGGCCTTCTCTATCCTTAACGCTTGCGCTGTGGCTTGCTTTGTGTTGCTTGAGTGATAACTGATGAGGTCTATCGACATCACCAAATGAAAACTTGAATTTTTTTGTGTATATGCAATATGTTTAAAAAGCCTCACAGTGGAGGCTTTTGAATTCGCTATGAACGATAGTCTGCATTAATCTTGACATAATCATACGATAAATCGCAGGTATATACCGTGTCTTTTGCTGTACCCCGACCTAAGTCGACACGAATCGACATTTCAGCTTGAGCCATCACAGCTGCACCGGCAGCCTCGGTATAATCCGCTGCAGCCCCACCATCTCGGCAGATCTGCACATCATCAAGATAGACTTGGATTTTACTGACATCCAAATCTTTGACGCCCGCATAACCGATAGCACACAAGATACGTCCCCAGTTCGGGTCTGCAGCAAAGATCGCTGTTTTGACCAAGGGTGAATGCGCAATACTATATGCGATATCACAACACTCTTGGGTATCGGCACCGCCCTCAACCACCACGCTAATAAATTTGCTTGCCCCTTCACCATCGCGGATGATCAACTGAGCCAAACGCAGCATGATCCGATTCAGCACCTCAAGCAATGCCGCATAGCGTGGATCTTGTTCAGATGCCAACACCTCTCCCCCCGCTTGACCTGTTGCCGCCAAGATACAAGAGTCATTGGTCGAGGTATCACCATCGACTGTGATGCGGTTAAAAGACTGATTCACACTTTGTTTTAACAGCAATTGCAGCATGTCCTGACTGATCGGCATATCGGTCGCCACAAAGCCAAGCATGGTGGCCATATTGGGACGAATCATGCCCGCACCTTTGGAGATGCCGGTCATGCTATACACGACACCATCAAGCTCAAACTGCTCAGAAGCACCTTTGGGCGTGGTATCGGTGGTCATGATGCCTGTGGCTGCATCTATCCATGCATCGTCCTGCAAACTGTTCAATGCGGTAGGCAAACCTGCGACCAAGCGCTCAATCGGCAATTGCTCACCAATCACACCAGTTGAAAATGGCAAAATTTCAGTATCGCTCACCCCGGCCAAGTTGGCTAAAGCTGCACAGGTCTGCTCCGCATTCTTAAGGCCAATCTCACCCGTGGCCGCATTGGCATTACCGGTGTTAATGACCAAATAGCGTGGACTTGACTGCTGGATATGGCGTTTTGACACAATCACAGGTGCGGCACAAAATGCATTTTGGGTGAATACCCCTGCAACTTGTGTACCGGCTGAAAATTCAAAAATGACTAAATCGCGTCGGTTTGGGTAACGAATATACGCTTCAGCTGAACCAATTTTTACACCTTGCACCACATGCATATGTGGCAGAGTTACGTCACCAACAGCCATTTTCAAATGTCCAAATATTGATTTAAAAAGACAGCTTAGATCAAAACACAGAAAAAATCGAGCGAAACCAAATCAAGATATTCTGGATCAGCAAATACAACAATGCACCGTATGGTACTGATCCATACAGTGCATTTTCTATGCAATACAAGCGCATGAGTTACATAAACAATATGAGATCCATGCCGCGAGGCTCAACTACACCCCACGCTAGCTGAGCATTACTGAGCCGCAGTCACTGCAGCAACAGTATTTGAGCTATCGAGTAGCGCTTGTTTGGCTTTTTCTTGACTTGATGCAGACAATGCAGGATTAGCCGCAACCACACGACTTGCTGTTGCAGGGGTCACCGCAGCAATCGCCGCAGTTTTCAAGATAATTTGACGACCACCGGTATCTCCTAGCGTATAGCGAATGCCAGTACGTGGACTAATCACCGTCGTAGATTCGCGTTTCACTTCAGTTTGCGCTTCAACAGCACCCGTCGCCGCTTGAACTTTAGCAACCGTCGTGGTTTGAGCTGCAGGATTTGCAAAAGCAATTGCTGGCGCAGCGAAAGCTGTCAATATTAAAGTTTTTAATACTTTTTTCATTGTCTTCCCAATTTTCAGTCAGAATGTGCAAGTAAATAACATTTATAACCTAAAGCTGCAATGAAAATTCACCTGCGGTAATAACTTGTAAAAAAAGCAGAACAATTGTTCTGCTTTGATTATTGCTTAGATCTTGCCGTGACACTGCTTATATTTCAGCCCAGAACCACATGGACATGGTGCATTACGACTTTCTGGTGGCGTAAACTGCTGTGGTTGCTCTGCTGCTTCTTCAGGATTGGTGGTGACTTCTCCAGTCAAACCATCAACATCGTCATGCGCAAAAGACAACTGCATCGCATCGGCTTGTGCCTGTTGCTGTGCTTCCATCTCAGCCAACTCTTCAGCAGTTGGAATACGAACCATGGACAGATCCGTCACCACATCAGATTTGATCGCACCAAGCATGCTGACAAATAAGTTAAAGGCTTCTTTTTTGTATTCTTGCTCAGGGTTTTTCTGTGCATAACCACGCAAATGAATCCCTTGACGCAAATAGTCCATTGCCGCGAGATGCTCTTTCCAATGACGATCCAGTGAACCCAACATATAGTGACGTTCAAGCGTTGCTGCCGACTCTTCACCCATACGCTCACGGCGTTCGCGGTAACGACTCACCATTTCATCACTGATCCGTTGCACCAAGGCTTCTTCATCTAAGCGACGATCATCATCCAACCATTGTTGGATTGGCAGTTGCAGACTTAACTCGCTGGCCAAGGCCTGTTCTAAGCCTGGAATATCCCATTGGTCGTGGATCGACTCCGGTGGAATAAAGTTTTCAATCAGCCCAACAATCACTTCACGATGCATCTCTTCGAGATAGTCTTGTAGCGTTGCTTCTTCAAGAACTTCATCACGCTGAGAGTAAATAATCTTACGTTGCTCGTTATTGACGTCATCGTATTTGAGAAGATTTTTACGAATATCAAAGTTACGTGCTTCCACTTTGCGCTGTGCATTTTCAATCGAACGCGAAACCATTTTATGTTCAATGGCTTCGTTTTCTTGCAACCCCATGGCACGCATCATCGAGACCACGCGATCCCCGGCAAAGATTCGCATCAAATCATCTTCAAGTGACAAGAAGAAACGTGACACACCTGGGTCACCTTGACGACCTGAACGACCACGTAACTGGTTGTCGATACGACGTGACTCATGACGCTCAGAACCGATAATGTGTAAACCACCAGAGCTCAGCACCATTTCGTTGTTGCGTTCCCACTCTGCTTTGAGTGCGGCCGCGTCTTCATCAGTCGGGTTCTCGATCTTGGCTAATTTGGCTTTCCAGTTACCCCCCAGCAAAATATCGGTACCACGACCGGCCATGTTGGTGGCGATGGTCACGGCTTTTGGCGAACCGGCTTGGGCAATAATATCGGCTTCACGCTCATGCTGTTTGGCATTCAGAACTTCATGCGCAATACCCGCTTCACGTAGTTTGTCCGAAAGGATCTCACTGGCTTCGATGGTTGCCGTACCAATCAAGATCGGTGCGACACCCGCTTCGTGAATTTTTTCAATCTCTTGGATAATGGCGTTGTATTTGCCATTTCGATTGAGATAAATCAAATCGTTTTGGTCAACACGCACCATCGGGCGATGGGTCGGAATCAACACCACATCCAAACCATAAATTTCTTTCAGCTCAGACGCTTCAGTATCAGCGGTCCCGGTCATGCCCGAGAGTTTGCGATAAAGACGGAAATAGTTCTGGAAGGTGGTGGTGGCCAAGGTTTGGTTTTCAGGCTGAACGTTCAAACCTTCTTTGGCTTCTAAGGCTTGGTGTAAGCCCTCAGACCAACGACGACCCGGCATGGTACGACCGGTGTTTTCATCGACGATAATCACTTCACCATCATGCACGATATAGTGCACGTTACGTTGGTAAAGGAAATGCGAACGGATCGCCGCAGACACATGATGTACCAAGTTCAAGTTAGCAGCTGAATATAAGCTTTCGCCTTCAGCCAACAGACCCATTTGAATCAGTTCTTGCTCTACCGTTTCATAACCCACTTCGGTCATTTCAACGGTGCGTTGTTTTTCATCAATCCAGAAATGACCGCCATCGGCGACTTTTTCTTCTTTTTGCGGCGTCAACTTCGGTGGAATACTGTTGATCGCGACATACAGCTGTGATGAATCTTCACTTTGACCCGAGATAATTAACGGCGTACGTGCTTCATCGATCAAGATCGAGTCGACCTCATCGATGATGGCATAGACTAAACCGCGTTGTTTTTTCTCAGCCATGGAAAAGACCATGTTGTCACGCAGATAATCAAAGCCAAATTCGTTGTTGGTTCCGTAAGTAATATCGGCACGATAAGCATCCGCTTTTTCATAAGGGGATTGCATCGAGTAAATCACCCCGATACTCAGGCCGAGGAACTCATATAAAGGACGGTTCAGTTCAGCATCACGTTGCGCCAAATAGTCATTGACCGTGATCACATGCACGCCTTCACCGGTGATGGCGTTGAGATAAACGGCCAAGGTACCCATCAGGGTTTTACCCTCACCCGTCCGCATTTCTGCGACCTTGCCTTCATGCAAGGTAATACCACCAATCAGCTGTACGTCATAGTGACGCATGCCCATGATCCGTTTACCGGCTTCGCGACATACCGCAAAGGCTTCTGGCAACAGCTGATCGAGACTTTCGCCTTTAAGATGTCGTTGTTTAAATTCTTGCGTTTTTGCAGATAAGTCTGCATCACTTAAAGCTGAAATCGTCGGCTCGAGCGCATTGATTTTCTCAACAATT
>JASLJB010000302.1 GCA_030152605.1 Acinetobacter sp.
TTTGCGTGCCATTTCCCAACGTGGACGATAGTATTTGTCGAAGGTGTCTGGATATTTCTCAGAGAGCCAATCCATTTCTTCATCGGTGGGAATCCAAGTATGGAAGCCTGCCGCATGGCCAAAGTTGTAGAAAATCCACCAAGCCTGATGTGAGACATGCTCCTTTTCTTTGCTGATTACTTCAGAGTATTTCGGCATACGGATGCCGTAGCGACTTAAATCCTTAAACAAGGCACCGCCAGCCTGTTCAAAATACACTTCCCAAGCTTCTTTCCATGACATGACTTTATTCGGCAACATATAGTCCATCATCATGCCGACGATCGAGAGCAGACGCGTGCCGCGCCAAAACCATTTGTCGATCCACTCTTGTACGATTGGCACGTTGTCTTCGTGTTGTTCGAGTAAGAATTTGACGATCTCTAAGCCCAAGGTCATATGCCGTGCTTCATCGGACTGGGCACTAAAACCAAAGGTTACGGTGGCCATATCGCCGTTGTAGGCAGCACCCGACATAAACGGCACAAACAATAAGTTGGTCAGCACATACTCAAAGGCAAAGCTGATCGCCAATAAAAACTCAAACGGACCCGCAGAGCGTGCGTCTTCAAAGAACGATTTCGGCACCGACAGATACCAAACCCGGTCATGCATATGTGCCCAGTCTTGGAAGCCATCAAAGAACTTGTTGTAATGGCTCATGGCATGGATCTGAGTTTGCACATGACGTAACTCATCGATGGACTGCATCTGAGACGCAATCCTTGCACCGATGCCACTAAACTGACGCCCCACATGCGCATAGCCTTGGTAGGCTTGGTATTCAAGCGGGGTGACGGCGGTCAAAAACAGCTTGATGGCATTCAGATAACGTTCGTTAGAGACGTTCATCTGACCATTGTTTTGTGAGAAGGCATCGAAAATGGCGTAGAGTTTTTTCTCTTTTTCTGCTTGGTACTTCCAGTAGTTGTCCATGGTCAGGCGAAACGGATCTTCCCACTTTGACCAGTCGGTGATCTTGATGCCCTCAAACTCTTCATAGGGAAAGGCATCCTTACGATCGACATAGGAAAACTCCCAGTCCAAATCACGACTCAGGATACGATAACGATCTTTGGCATTCATTTTTTTTGTTGCATTTTGGCTATTGGTTTTGGCTGGACTATTCATATTGATGATCCTTTTCAATGTTACGCATATTTATAGTTGAGATGGGCTGGATAGCACGGCATATCGCAGTGCGCATCTGACTCACATTCATTCACGCATTTAGGCATTCAGGCGCTGGCGTGCTGCGGCTTAGTTCCACATCAGGGTAAAGCTGTCATCGTCTTCTTCAACGTTGCCGCCGAGTGTGATCATGTTGAGTTGTAGCGCTTGGATGTCCCAATCTTGTCCCAACTTTTCCGACACTGTTTCTGCACGGATCACCAAGCGTTCTGTGCTTTCCACCCGAATCATGGCGGGGAGGTACTGGATCGTCGCCTCAGGATTATCCTGTTCGATCGCCTCGATGATGTAACGTGAGGTATCGTTGTCTTGCAGGGCCAAATATACTTTTGAGCTGTTGTTGCTATTCGAAGTCATGTCCTTATTCCTTATGCAATCGTGATGGATGCTTGTTATGAGGCCGCTATGGGCCAGCTATGAGTCAGCTATGAGGCCGCCGGATCTGTGGTTAAGCTGAGGCCGGCTTTTTTACAACGTTCGTGGATCAGATCAAGGGCTTGGTCGATCTCGACCTGTCCGAGTGCTGCACTTGACCAAGCGATAAATGCTGCTTGGACTTGAGGCATTAACTCCTGCAACCAATCTTGGATCAGGGCAGTATTGGCCGGAGATTCTGCTGCCGCAGCTTTAAACACGGTGTCATTCCAACGACGCAGATCCTTGAGGCAGTCCTGCATAAACTCAGTCAACATCGCGATATCCCGTGCGCCATTGTCCACCAACCATTGATCGAATTGGCCGTAGACCAAGGCCTGTAACATGCTATCGATGAGTAGGTTTTGCAGAGTGAAGAGTTTGAACCAGTCTTGTTCGAGCAGACTTTCTTCACAGAGCCGACGCATCGGCTGCCACGCGGGATCATCCATCCAAGCCTGCTTGGCCTGCAATAAGGACTCGCCACTATTGCCATCGATCATTAGACCAATACGTGAAATGTACTGCGCCATGCCCAGACGATCCATCGCGGCAAAGATACAGGCTTGAGTAATCACGGTGCCATAGCCATAGGCACTGCCAGACATCATATGCAGGTTGGCGGTTTGCTCCACATAACGAAAGGGCAATAAAAATTGGATGATTTTAACTTTGGCTTCTTCGCTGAGATTGGCCACCAAACCGCGCTTTTCAAAGAAGGCATAGTTACTTTCGGCAGTGTCTTGTAGACGGGCACGATGTTGCACATAGGCGCCATAGTAGAATTGACGCGGGTCTTTGAGTACATACCAATCTTGCATGAGCAGCGCGGTATGGGTTTTATCATTCAGGGTTTTGTCGGGTTTCCACAGCGGGCGATAGTGAAAATTTTCAGTCCCTTGAACATCAAAGCTGACTTCTTGATAGCGCGTGGCGGGCTTATTACCAAATCGGCGTTCGATATAGGCATAAGTCTGGCGAATCGGCTCAAGATTGGAGGTTTTAATTTCTAAAGTCATCGTGATTTCCTTATTACTTGCTTACAGTGAGCGGTGATCTTCTTGATCAATCGCTTGACGTACTGGACGCATGACAGTGCTCTCGCTGCCATAACGCCATTTATCTTCTTGGGCATCGTTCCAGTCTTGCTGGGCTTGGGTCATTTCAATGACTTGGTTGATTTCGCAAAAGTGCTGAAATGCGTCTTTGGGCAAGACCAACTCGACAAATAAGGTTGGATCGTGAATGGCAAAGTCGAATTCAACGAACTGCGCATCACGACTGCCGGTGATGCGGATGTATTTGGTCAGTTGATCGGGGCTCAGCGGCGCGTTCTGATCGGTCATGCGGGGCATCCTTTTTTGTTTCTAGACACTGAACCAGCATTGCTGCTGAACTCAGTGACGCAACCTTGCGTGTCATAGATACATTCCAAGACCCGTGCCAACTTTATTAAGTGATTGATATTGTTGTTTAAAATTCACATTTTCGTTTTATGGCTTTATTTTTGGATTGAATATTTCATCTAAATTCATGATTTGATGAATTTTAAAATGGGCGATATTAATCAAATGATGAAACTTATATTGCAGTGATGTATTTTTTAAAGCTTGTCTGTGCTGTTGTAGCTGTTTGAAATCCTTATGGAATACCTTGAGGGTATAAGGTTATTTCAATAAGGTACTCACCCTTGGCGCAACATTGGTTAAGATAAAGCTTCGTCACTCGCCAAGGATGGAAGATGGCCATGCCTCAAGCCAAGGATGTCAAACTGTATCAACCGGTGTTGGATCACAACAAAGCCATTCAAGACTTACTGGATAATATTCACTTTGATACGCAGCAAGGTCAGATTTGGTTTGAAGAAAATCGCATGTTGTTGATGCACACCAGTATCATGGGTTATTTGCGCAAAGATCTATATCTGATGTTGGGCTGGGAGCGCACCAAACGCTTTTTTATTCGCTGTGGTTATCAGGCCGGGATGCGTGATGCTGAGGTCACCTCCAGACTGCGTCCGAACATGACTGAGGAACAGGCTTTTATGGCCGGCCCGCAAATGCACGGGATTCGGGGCATGGTGCAGGTTGAAGTGAATGAATTACGTCTGTGTCGTGAGCAAAAACAGTTCTATGCCGACTTTAATTGGCATAACTCCTTTGAAGCCGAAGTGCATCAGCATGAGTTTGGTAAGTCGGATGAGCCAGCCTGTTGGATGCTGTTGGGTTATGCCTGTGGCTATAGCAGTTTTGTCATGGGGCAAACCATTATTTATCAGGAAGTGCAATGTGGCGCGCAAGGCGATGAGCATTGCCGGATTATCGGTAAACCACTCAAAGAATGGGAAAATGCCGATGAGTTGATACAGTTTATGTCTCCCGATCCGGTGTCGGACGAGATTATCGCCTTACAGTCTGAGTTGAATTTACTCAAGAAAAATATCTATACCCAAGCTGAAGCTGATTACACCATGTTTAGTTCAGTCGGGGAGTCGCAGGCCTTTCGCGCGGTCTGTGAGCTGTTAAAAAAAGCCGCGGGCAGTAAGGTCGCAGTGTTATTGCAGGGTGAAACCGGGGTCGGTAAAGAAGCCTTTGCACGTGGCATTCATCAGGCCAGTCAACGCTGTGAACAACCTTTTGTGGCGGTGAACTGTGCCTGTATTCCGCCAGATCTGATCGAGGCGGAGTTATTTGGCGTGGAAAAAGGCGCTTATACCGGCGCAACCCAATCACGAATGGGCAAGTTTGAACGCGCGCATGCTGGCACGATCTTCTTGGATGAGGTGATTGAATTGTCACCGCGTGCCCAAGCTGCGTTATTACGTATGTTACAAGAAGGTGAGTTTGAGCGTGTTGGTGATCAATATACCCGTAAAGTCGATGTGCGCATCGTCGCTGCCAGCAATGAAGATTTGCAACAAGCCGTTAAAGATGGGCGTTTTAGAGCAGATTTATTTTACCGCTTGAATATTTTTCCGGTTCAGATCCCCGCGCTGCGAGAGCGCCGTGATGATATTCCACTCTTGATTCGCCATTTTCTCAGTCGTTTTGAAAATATGTACGGCAAAACCCTCAAAGGCCTGAGCGATCGTGCCAAAAGTTATGTCATGAGTTATGACTGGCCGGGCAACATTCGAGAGTTAGAAAATATCTTAGAACGCGCGACCTTGCTGACCGAGCATCAACAAGAAATCAAACTCAGCGCCTTATTTCCACAAACCCCGGACACGGAAGCCATGGATACACGGCAGGTGGCCAGTGCTCAAATCGAGGATTTATTCACGCCGGGTTTTTCCTTGGATCAATATCAGCAGCAAATTATTCATGTTGCGATGCAAAAGAGCCGCCAAAATGTCTCTGAAGCGGCACGTATGCTGGGTCTGAGTCGGGCTACTTTAGACTATCGTTTAAAGAAGCAATTCGCTTAGACCGTGATGTACGTCAGTTAAGGGGATCGATGGCTTGCGTTTGAGCCAGCATGTGATGTGCATGATCTGCGTATGGCGCTTGAACTTAGACGGTACTGATCAACTCGACCTCAGCCTGTGGCTCAATATAAGCTCGGGTTTCTTTACACTGATCCTGCGGTGAGGCATAGCCTGAGCAGCCCCAGAAGCGGCCATTTTTGCCTTGGCGTAACTTCATTGGTCGGCCGCAGCGTATGCAAATCAGGATGTGATGTTGGCAGTCTGGGTTTTGGCAGCGACTGATGCCACGTGCATCGATACTTGGGGCATTGCATTGCTCACAAACGCGTGGTCGTACAGGGCAGATCGCGCCAGAACTACAGCGATAATAGCCACGATCAAATTTACTTTGCTGTAGTTTTAAATACCCGCTGCTGCACTGTGGGCATTTCAAAGTGGCACGTTGATGGCTTTTAAACTGCGCCGAGGCGATATGGATCTGATAGGGTGCTGCGCAAAGTTCAGTAATAAAATCAGAAGCCGCCAGTGCATCCGCGATCAGATAACACTTTTTCTTGGCACGGGTCATCGCCACATACATCAGTCGGCGTTCTTCGGCATGTGGGTAGTGATCCAAGCTGGGCAATAAGGCTTCGAGAATGGCATTATCTTGGTTTTGATTGGGAAATCCGCTTCGACCTTGGGTCAAGCCGATCAAAATACAGTGATCTGCCTCTAAACCTTTGGCGCCGTGGAAGGTCCAAAACTTGATACTGTTAATTTGAATGGCGTGGTTGGCGCTGGTCTTGAGCGTCTTTTGAGCTTGATCCAGCAGATAACGATATCTGGCCAAGATCGCAATGCTGGCCTCAGGATCATGGCGTCGAATCTTTTCTACCAGTTGTAACACCCGATGTGCCAAGGCCGCTGTGCCTTCAAGTGCTGTGTCGCACTGGGCATCATGTTGGTCGAGCAAATACACGGCTGGCTTGTCGACCTGCGTATGCGTCTTGACCTGTTTGCGATATTGTTCTGGATTTTGCATCACAAAACGTCCGGCGGTCTCGGCGATACTGTTGTTATAACGGTAACTTTTTTCCAATTTGCTCAGGCTATGTGTGCCGATTAAATCCTTAAAGCGTGTGGTGAGTTGCAGTTTGGCGCCGGAAAAACGGTAAATCGACTGCCAATCATCCCCGACGGCGGTCAAGATTGGCTGCGGACCATGCTGAATCAGTGCTTGAATCAAATCCATCCGCGCCGTGGAAATATCTTGAAATTCATCCACCAAGATATATGTCCACTGGGGTGTAAATTGTCCTTGCTTGATCACGGCTGTGGCGCCAAGAATCATGTCATCAAAGTCGATGCGCTGATCCTGAGCCAGTTTTTGGTGATAGGCTTGATTGAGCTGATCCAACAGCTGTGCATATTTGGCCGCATGATAGATCTGATGTTGTTGTAGTCTGGCCAAGATCGCCGCGTGGTCCAAGCCTTCAGCGCGGATCGCCTGTAAGCATTTTAAATAACGCTTGGCACTGTCGACGATGATGCCGAGATGATTGAGGGTATTTAAAAGTTCAGTATCCGATTTTGGTTTTAACGCCACCTGATGTTGTTG
>JASLJB010000337.1 GCA_030152605.1 Acinetobacter sp.
ACTTCTTCAACCGCTTGCAAAAACTCAGGTTGATTTGGATCTCTTGCTTTTACGTAATTTAAAAAGTCATTCAAGCTAGTATATTTCAACGCACTATCCTCAGCAGAAGGTGACACAAAATCGGTCATGTAACACAAAAAAATGATTTGTTTTGGCGCAAAGTATTAAATATCTTTTGTTAACAATCTACAACACTTTTTCTCATGTATTTTTAAATAACATTTAAATTCATGCATTTAATTTAAAACTACAACTGTCTAAATTGTCAATTTAGTCGCATTTTAGCCTTCTGCATATTACTTCACTTATCTCATAAAACAGCAGCAATTGAGTGGAATCTGCAGCCCCAAATCAGCGCATAATTATGTTAAACTGTCGCGCTGCACTCCCCCTTCTATCAGCGTTTTTTCTGCAATAGTTTCCTGACACATGAATTTAAACTCTACCCTGATCCAGCAAGTTGATGCCCTGTTACCACAGACACAATGTGGCCTTTGTGGACATCGCGATGGATGTTTACCCTATGCCAAAGCCATGCTTGAAGGCGAAGCAGCCAATAAATGCGTGCCCGGTGGTCAACCGGTGGCGGATGCGCTCGCAGCCCTATTACAACGCCCAGCACTTATTGCCGAGCCGAGTGTATGGCCGATTCAAGCCGATGGTCGTCCACAGCGTATGAAAGCGATCATTCGCGAAGATGAATGTATTGGATGCACCAAATGTATTAGTGCCTGTCCAGTCGATGCGATTATCGGCAGTGGTAAATTGATGCACAGTATTTTAACGGATCTGTGTACAGGCTGTGAGCTGTGTATCCCACCGTGTCCAGTTGACTGCATTGATTTGGTTGAGGATCACAATCCCCTTCCGACAGCAGCCCAACAACAATTGGAACAAGAAGATTTACGCACACGTTATTATGCGCATATCCAACGCCAACAAAATCAACATGCCACGCGTAAAGGCCCCGTCGTGCGTGCCGCAATTGATACACAGTTGTTTGCGCAGTTTGCCCAAGCTGAGTTTGATGACGCCAGCCTTCAACAGCCAACACCAGTCGCGCCAACGCCCAAAGCCTTAGATGCGCAAAGCACGATTGCCATGGCCAAGCTTCGATCACAAATTAAAAAACTAGAAAAACAGCTCAGCGTTCGTCCTGATCCGAATAAACAGCAACAGTTACTTGAGTTGCAACAACAACTCATCGCAATACAGGGTCACTAAGCCATGCCAAGTAAAAACATGACCAAGAAGCAGGTGCAGATTTTTTTTGAACGATTACAAGCACAGCGTCCGCATCCGACCACTGAGTTAAACTTTTCCAATCCCTTTGAGTTACTGATCGCAGTTACCCTTTCAGCACAAGCCACCGATGTCAGTGTCAACAAAGCCACAGATCGCTTATTCCCGATCGCCAATACTCCTGAAGCGATTTATGCACTCGGTGAAGAAGGCCTTAAAACTTATATTAAAACCATTGGTCTGTATAATTCCAAAGCAGCCAATGTCATCAAGACCTGTAAAATCCTCATCGAGCAGCACAACAGTCAAGTACCTGATCAGCGTGCGGCCTTAGAGGCCTTACCTGGTGTGGGACGTAAAACGGCTAATGTGGTGTTAAATACCGCTTTTGGGCAGCCCACCATGGCTGTGGACACGCACATCTTCCGACTCGGCAATCGCACTGGCTTAGCAGTGGGTAAAAATGTACTCGAAGTTGAACAGCGATTGATGAAAGTCATTCCAAAGGAATTTATGCTGGATGCACATCATTGGTTGATCTTGCATGGTCGATACTGCTGTATCGCACGCAAGCCCAAGTGTGCCGAATGTGTGGTTTCAGATGTATGCCAGTGGCCTGATCGCTTTGATTTTGGTGCTGCACGTCCAATCAAGATCAGCAGCACTTAGAGAATAAAGACTGCAAGGCTATTTTTTTGTTTTACTTTTAGCGGTCTTTTTCGCGTTTTGATCTGCTAACTGCTGTGCCTGTTGTTTGGCAATTTGACGCTGCTGCTGTTTTTCAGCATCGGCATGTTGATCGGCACGGCGCATGAGACGAATACTGAGATAAATCAAATAGACCAGCACCAATATAAACAACAACATCAATCCAATCAGCGCGGGTTTTAGCAAGAGATCACTCCTTAAATATCAAACATAAAAAAAAGAGTCCCAATATGCGTCAGAACTCTTTTATTGTCAAAACTTAGACTGGTTTTTTAAACCGAGATTAAGCCTGATCTAAAATCGAAAACAATTCTTTTTGAACGTCTTCAATCGGGCGTAAGCCATCTAGTTTGTTATATTTTGCTGATTGTTCAGCTTTGCCTTCACGTGCTTGGTAAAAACCAACCAACTGTTCAGTTTCAGCATGATAAGAAGTCAAACGTTTACGAATGGTTTCTTCCAAATCATCTGGACGCTGTACCAAGTCTTCACCCGTTTCATCATCTTTACCTTCCACTTTCGGTGGATTGTAAATCGTATGATAAATACGGCCTGAAGCTGGATGTTGGCGACGACCTGAAAGACGTTTCACGATCTCTTCGTCAGCAACTGCAATTTCGATCACATGATCGATATTAATACCTTCCGCTTCAAGCGCTTCAGCTTGAGGAATGGTACGTGGGAAGCCATCGAAGATGCAACCGTTGACACAGTCTGGCTGAGCGATACGCTCTTTGACTAAGCCTATAATTAATTCATCAGAAACTAAACCACCTGATTCCATTACAGTTTTAGCCTTTAAGCCCAATTCTGTACCTTCACGAATTGCAGCACGCAGCATATCACCGGTTGAAATTTGTGGGATATCGTAGCGCTTACAGATCAACTGAGCC
>JASLJB010000056.1 GCA_030152605.1 Acinetobacter sp.
CTTATATGTGTATAGCTTTATGACCTTTAATCTCACATTGGCCTATACTGCGGCCATTGTGGGGGCGATTGGGGGCTTAATCTTGGCCTTGGTCGCGACCTTTAAACCACATACTGCACCGACCCTTGCCATCCCGTATGCACTATTTGAAGGGGCATTTTTGGGCGGCATCTCGTTTGTTTTTCAATTGAAATATCCGGGTGTACCCTTGCAGGCACTGTTGGCGACCTTTGTCACCACATTGGTGATGTTCGGCCTGTATCGTTTTCAAATCATTCGTGCCACTGAGAAATTCAAATCGGTGGTGATCTCGGCCTCTATCGCGATTGCGATCGTGTTTGTGGTACAGATCGTGATGCGTTTGATCTTTGGTTCTAGCATTCCATACCTGTTTGAAAGCAACTGGTTAGGCATTGGCTTTGCTGCATTTGTGGCGGTGATCGCTTCGTTGAACCTGATCTTGGACTTTGATCTGATCGAAACCTCTGCTGCTCAGCGTGCACCGAAAGCCTTTGAATGGTTGTGTGGTATTGCACTGCTCGCGACTTTGGTGTGGATGTATTATTCATTCCTACGCTTGCTGAGCTTATTGCGTGGTGACGACTAATCCACACGGATTCAGCACAGTCGATCGGATGAATACCGCAACTCGAAAAACGCGCTTGCAATAAGGGCGTTTTTTTATGCGTTTAAAAACGGAAAATTTTAGAAATTAAGCCAAGTTTTGCAATTAGGCGCATTATGCAATTTAGAAATTGTCTTAAACTTGGCATCATGCTTTGAAATAAATTTGGGTGAACGAATATGGCACAAGGACTTTTAGCAGGTAAACGTTTTTTAATCGCTGGCGTAGCGAGCAAACTCTCGATTGCTTTTGGGATCGCACAAGCCTTACACCGCGAAGGGGCTGAACTGGCCTTTACCTATCCGAATGAAAAATTAAAAAAACGTGTTGATGATTTTGCTGCACAATTTAACTCAACTTTAGTCTTTGCCTGTGACGTGGCCAATGACGCTGAGATCGAGCAAACCTTTATCGACCTTGCACAGCATTGGGATGGTCTGGATGGCGTGGTGCATTCGATTGGTTTCGCACCGGCACATACTTTAGATGGCGACTTCACCGATGTGACTGACCGTGATGGTTTCCGTATCGCGCATGACATCAGTGCTTATAGCTTTGTGGCCATGGCGCGTGCAGCCAAGCCGTTGTTGTTGGCGCGTCAAGGTTGCTTGTTGACCCTGACCTATCAAGGTTCTGAGCGTGTGATGCCAAACTATAACGTCATGGGCATGGCCAAAGCCTCACTTGAAGCCAGCGTGCGCTACTTGGCGTCGAGCTTGGGTGCAGACGGGATTCGTGTTAATGCGATCTCTGCGGGCCCGATCCGTACATTGGCAGCATCTGGGATTAAATCATTCCGTAAAATGTTGGATGTGAATGAAAAAGTTTCACCGCTGAAACGTAACGTCACTATCGAGGATGTTGGTAACGCAGCATTATTCTTGTGCTCGCCGTGGGCCAATGGCATCACCGGTGAAATCATGTATGTCGACTCGGGTTTTAACACCGTGGGCATGAGTGCTGAGTTAATGATGGAAGACTAAGTCTGCAATATTGGCTTTAAAAGCTTGAGAGTATTAAAAAACCGATGATAAAATCATCGGTTTTTTAATGACTTAACAATAGTGCATGAGTTTGATGGTGTTATGCATCACATTTTTCTGTTTAAATGCTGGACACCTTATGTTTTAAAATTAAATTACAATGATGTTTGCCAATATTTATAAGGCACTTCAAGAATTTGGCTTAAATGCCCAACATCGTGCCCTACACATACAATTTTCTAATCTTACACTCAATTCACAAGTCTATTTACAACGAATTGAAGGACAGCATCGGCTCAATCAGGGGCTATATGCCGAGCTGATGTGCTTGTCGACCAATGCCAGTATTGAGTTAAAACAGTTTATTGGCAGCCAAGTGGCGATTGATCAAGTCACGGATCGCGGTACGTTGTTTAGAACCACAGCGATCGTGACTGGCGTGAGCCAAGGACAAAGTGACGGCGCCTTAACGCTATATAAGCTGATCGTACAAGATCCGACTGCACTCTGGGCACAGCGCCGTAACAGTCGAGTGTTTATGAGTAAGTCTGTGCTCGATGTGATCAGTATTTTATTTAAAGAATGGCAGCAGAAAAGTCCCTTATTTGCAGCCAGTTTGCAGCTCGATCTCAGTGGCTTACAACAAGAATATGATGTTCGCCCTTTCATCATGCAGCACAATGAAAGTGACGCGACATTTCTACAGCGCTTGATGCGTCAAGAGGGCATCAATTGGCTGATCGATGAAGCTGAGTTATATGTTGCGAGTCCGACTGCATCGATTCAAGCGCAGAAACTGCGATTGGTCGATGACAATAGTCAATATCAAGCACTCACTCGCCGCAGTATTCGTTTTCAGCGTAGCGATGCCACCGAACAGTCCGACAGCATGACTGCCTTTGTCGCTAAGCGCAGTCTACAACCGACCGCAGTTCATCTACAGCGTTGGCAAGCTGAGATATTGGAACACGAGCATGGGGCTGGCAGTGTATTGAGCGCACATCGGCATAGTGCGCAAATTTCCAATGAACAGCTCAACTTAGAACAAGTCTGGCAGATGAGCCCTGCATGGATGCAGGACCTGAATGGTGAGGATCAAGCCACGCCATCGGGCAACAGCCAGCTGGAGAAACTCAATCAAACACTTCGTCGGCGTTATGCAGCTGAAGCCAAGCAGTTCATTGCGCATACTGGTGTGCGTGATGCCCAAGTCGGGTATTGGTTTGAGCTCAATGGTCATCCGGAGATCGACTTACATCAAGGACAAGACAAACAATTTCTCATCATTGAAAAATCATTTTATAACCAAAATAATTTGCCCAAAGACTTGAATGATCAAGTCGATCAACTGCTTAGGCAAAGCCAATGGCAGTCACATCGCGATGTCGATCAGCAACAGCGTCAGGCCAATACACTTGTATTGCAACGACGTCATATAGCGACTGTCCCGGCTTATGATCCCAATACGCATCGACCGATTGCACAGACCCAGCGCGCCATCGTGGTCGGACCGAGCAATGAGGAGATCTATGTTGATGCCTGGGGACGCATCAAGGTTAGATTTTTATTTACCCGTAGCGAAGATCATCAGCATGATGCGGGTGCTGGGGCAAATGACAATGACACCGACTCTGCATGGATCGATGTACTGACGCCGTGGGCGGGTGAAGGCTACGGTGCACGCTTCTTAGCACGCATCGGCGAAATCGTGGTGATCGACTTTTTTGATGGGGATATTGACCGTCCTTTTGTGGTCGGGCGTATCCATGAAGGATCGCGAAGCCCAACGCAGTTTGATGGTATCGGTCAGCTACCTGACACTAAAAAACTCAGTGGAATTCGCTCCCAAGAGCTTGGCGGCAGTGGCTTTGGCCAACTCCGTTTTGATGACACGACAGGGCAGATCAGTAGCCAGTTGCACAACAGTCATGGCGCCTCACAGCTCAATCTTGGCAATTTAAGCCATCCCAAAGACAGTGCTGAAAGTGAAGGTCGTGGTGAAGGTTTTGAACTTCGAACCGATCAATACGGCGCGGTGCGTGCAGGGCAGGGTTTGTTGCTCAGCAGTCATGCGCAAGATCAAGCCAGCGCAATGCATCTCGATGCTGCACCGGCTAAGCAACAGCTCAAGTCTAACTTAGACAGTGCCAAAGCGCTGAGTGAAGTCGCCAAGCGTCAACACACTGATCCTCTAGAGAACTTGAGTCATTTACAAGGCTTTATCGCAGACTTGGATGCGGACCCCTCGGCTGAAGGGCAAAGCAAAGCGGCTCAGTTTAAGCAGGCACTGATGTTACTCACGGCACCGAATAGCATTGCGCTGAGTAGCCAGCAAGATATTCATATCGCTGCGGATGGTCAGGTCAATCACACTGCCGGCGACAGTATCAATCTCAGTACCCAGACCTCACTCATTGCGCATGCCAGTGAAAAAGTCAGTCTGTTTGCAGCTCAGGGCGGCATAAAAGTGGTCGCTGCCAAAGAGAAGGTTGAGATGCAGGCTCAGGATGGCGAGCTAGATCTGATCGCA
>JASLJB010000103.1 GCA_030152605.1 Acinetobacter sp.
TGACTTGATCGAATTACATGCGGCACACGGTTATTTGCTGCACCAGTTTATGTCGCCATTATCCAATCAGCGGGATGATGCCTATGGCGGCGGTCTGGAGAATCGTATTCGTTTGACGCTGGAGGTGTTTAACGCCATGCGGCAGCAGTTGCCAGACGATTTCCCGATTGGGGTGCGGATTTCTGCCCAAGATTGGGTCGATGGTGGCTGGACGGTTGGGGAATCCATCCAACTGTCGCAGCAGTTACAAGCCGCAGGTGCCGTCTATATCCATGTTTCATCCGGTGGCTTGGATATTCGGCAGAAGATCACATTGGAGCCAAATTATCAGGTCAAATTCGCCACACAGATCAAGCAGCAACTTGAGATTCCGGTCATTGCAGTGGGCTTGATCACTGAGCCTGAACAGGCAGAGCAGATCTTGCAAAATGAGCAGGCGGACGCGATCGGCTTGGCACGCGCCATATTGTATAACCCGCGTTGGCCTTGGCATGCTGCGGCAGCACTCGGGGCGCAGGTCGAGATTGCGCCGCAGTATTTGCGCTGTCAGCCACATCGATATAAAAATCTTTTTCAGCCCTTTGCTGCGACTGAGCTATAAATTCTAAGCGTAATTTTAAAAACCGCTTCTTTGAACTGAATCCTAAAAATTGGAAATCTTGGACAGTTCATTGAGCGGTTTTTTTACGCATATTGAGTGCATGTGAGGTGCACTCGATAACGAGATTATTTTTTTGCGGATGCTTTGGATTGTTCTGCCAACATTTTATTGACGATCTCTAAACTCTCTTTGGCCTGCGGTACATTTTGTTCTGCCAATGCGGTGTAAATTTTCTTGGCTTCTGGCAGGTTTTGTTCAGTGATATTGCCATTGACGAACATATTGGCAATCGCCATCAAGGCAGGAATATAGCCTTTCACCCCAAGCTCTTTAATGCTATTTAAACCTTGCTCGACCAGTTTGGTATTTTTATTTAAGATACCTTGGCTAATGTCATACAAGGCTTTGGCATGTAAGGCTTGAAAGTTGCCTTGTTTGATCAATGGATCTAATTTTTGCAATGCAAGTTTATCGGACTGCGGCTTGCCTTCAGCAAACAATAACACGGCCAGTTCAACCGTCGCATCGTTAAACCCTTGCGCAGATGCTTTCTCTAAGTATTGACGTGATTTTTTATCATCCTTTTTCAGTCCCAAGCCAGCGCTGGCATAGTTCTGTGCCAAGACATAATTGGCGATGGAGTAGCCTTTTTCACCGGCTTGTTCATAGTATTTGACCGCTTTGGCATTGTTTTGTGGCGTGCCTTGGCCGACTTGATTCAGATAGGCCAGGTTATATAACGCTTGAGCATTGCCGGTTTTGGCAAGTCGCTCAAGTTCTTGATAGGCAGCACTGAAGTTCTTGGCTTGGATCAGGCTTTGGACTTTGGCAAAAGCGGGATCAATTGCAGCACTTTGCGGGGCATTTGCCGCTGCAGGAGCCGCAAAGCTACTGATGTTGGCCAACGCAATTGCGCTAGCGAGTATAATTTTTTTCATATCAGATCTCGATTTTTTTTCATGTCGTTGTTGAAGTTGTCGCATTCCATTGCTCAAGATTCAAAGCAAAGTTAAATCAACTTGCATTGAGTCTAGCGCTCATCGGCCGTTCATTTCAACGTTGCGAGCGTGATTATTTTCATCTAGCTCTTTCCATCAAGGCAAAATGTCAACAGCCCTTAATTCCAAGGATACGTTTTAATTTAGCTTTGGAAGCGGACTGTTGACACGACCTTATTTACTTACTTGATTCAGCATTTTATCCAGTTCAACTGCAGCGATCGCACCCGAATGACGTGTGCCATCTTGCAGGAAAAATGTCGGTGTACCGGTGATTTCTAAGTGCTCGGCTAACTCAATATTCTTGTCAATCGGTGTGTCACAGTTGGCTTGGGCTGTGGGAAGTTTTTTATGTAGGGTGTAGTTGGTCCATGCTTGATACGGTTTTTCTGAACACCAAACTTGCTTGGAAATTTGTTCTGCATTGGGGTGCAGTTGCTTAAGTGGCAGCATAAATAAATACAGCGTGACATTATTCAGCTTGGCCAACTCCGCCTCAAGTTTTTGACAGTATGGGCAGTCAGGATCGCTAAAGACATAGATCACGCGTTTGCCATTGCCTTTGACCTGTTTCATTGCTTGATCCAAGGGCAGTTGGCTAACGTCGATGCGTTTGAGAATTTGCTCACGTTCTTCGGTGAGATTTTTTTGCTCAGGCAGGTCGATTAAGCTGCCCACCATAAAATAACGTCCTTGTTCATTGGTATACACAATCCGCCCACCCATATACACCTCATAAATATCTGGCAATGGCGTGCTATGGACTGATTTGGCTGGCATATCTGGGAAATTCTTTTGCAAATTGTTTTTTAAGACCTGGATATCGGCCTGTGCTGTACCCATACCCAACATTACCGCGCTAAATAAAGTCAACCAAGTTTTCATATACGCACTCTGATGAAGATATGACGTCATATTAATTCATGATTTTAAAATAAAAAGATAATAAATGTATCACAAGCAAAGGTGGGGCAACGCAGTGCCTCCGCTCAGATTCACATGCTGAGTGGAATATATTCATGATGATTTTTTGAGTTTTGGTCAACGCATACGCTGCATAAAGACAGTAATGAAGCGCATCTTTGCGCTGCATCACAATATCTTAAATCGCGAATTACTGATCATAAGTAGAGTGGATTTTGATCTAAATAAATTATGACCGTTTGATGAAAAAAGTCTGAGAAAAAAGTTTTTATTTTTATATCACTCGTTAAAAAGTGTTAAAAAACCACCTGCAAAATATATCTCTCTTTATTAAAAATATATTATCCAAAAGGTAAAAAAGCAAAATTATGTGATTCATTGCACACTATTTTTAAGATTAATTACACAAGGATGGTACGAGAAAAAGATTGTTTGGTTAAAAGCAATCGCATTCTGGTGGTGATGTTTTTCTTAAAAACTTGGTGTGACCTTTTTAGATAAACATTACATCTGTGGAAAATATTTTATGAATAAAGTTTATAAGTGTGTCTGGAATGCGGCATTAGGTGTTTGGTCGGTTGCGTCTGAGTTGGCGAGTGCGAAAAAGAAAACCAAATCTTGTGTAAGCTTGAGTGATCAAGGTGAAAACCCCAAATCTGCAATACAAAATATATTACTGATTAGCGCTGCGGCATCTATCGGTGCAATGTCTAGCTCGGCTTATGCAGCGCCGATTCATGCCGAGGATACCGCCTCAGCAGGTAATCTTAATGTTCAAAATGTTGATTTTTGGAAACTTTTAACCGATGGTTATTATAACAATCAAACCAAGGGAAATGTTTATACCACGGGGGGAGCAGTTCATCTTGGAAATGGAGCAACGGCAAATAATGGTGGTTTAGCGATTGGTACAAACGCTGCTGCAAATTTGGGCGATGGCCTAGCAGGTGCGACGTCGATCGGGACGTCAGCCTATAGTCGGGCGGGCGGTACTGCAATTGGTTCGATTGCAGCAGCAGGGAATTCGGCTGTCGCTCTAGGTCGAAATGCTTTGGCAAGCAAAGATTCGGTGGCGATTGGGCGTGGATCAGCAGCGTCAGCGGAATCGAGTATGGCTTTGGGGCGTTCGGCATCTGCAACTGCAAGCAATAGTGTTGCGATCGGTAATGCATCATCTGTATCACAGGAGAATACGGTTTCCTTCGGGAATGCAGATTTACAAAGAAAGCTTACCAATGTCGCAAAAGGTCAGATTTCAAGTACTTCAGTTGATGCCATCAATGGCAGTCAGTTGCATAGTGCCAATAGCAAAGTCGCGGATGCACTCGGCGGCGGTTCAACTGTAGATGCCAACGGCAATATCACCGCACCGGTGTATAGCGTGGATGGTAAAAACGTCAGCAATGTTGGTGATGCGATCACGAATGTCGATGGCCGCGTGACCAACAACACAACCAACATTACTACCAATACAACCAACATCGCCGGCAATACTAAGGACATTACCGACCTGAATAAGACCCTGACTGAGGGTGCCTTTAGTGTCTCCGCCAATGGCGAGGGTGCGACTAAGGTGGCGAAAGATGCGGTAATTGACTTTGCCAATACCGATAACAACATCACCATTGCCCAAGATGGCACCAACCTGACCTTTGGTCTGGCAGATCAGTTGAATGTCAAAACCGGCGTGACCGTCGGCAACAGCACACTCAGCAGCGATGGCCTTGCGATCGCTGGTGGTCCAAGCATCAGCAAAGGTGGAATTGATGCCGGCAATACCATCGTCAGCAATGTCGCGGCAGGCAAAGTCACAGCAGACTCATCCGATGCCATCAATGGTGGTCAGTTGCATAGTGCCAATAGCAAAGTCGCCGATGCACTCGGTGGTGGTTCAACTGTGGATGCGGATGGCAATATTACCGCACCGGTGTATCGCGTAGATGGTAAAAACGTCAGCAATGTCGGCGATGC
>JASLJB010000157.1 GCA_030152605.1 Acinetobacter sp.
GGCAGTCGCATGCATTTTATGACAAATGCCTTGAAGTTCCATGTTTAATTACTCACTCGCAAATTAAGGTGTCGTTATGGCTGAGCAACACGTCATCACGTCGATGCTAGACGATTTATCGCAGCAGCAGCCCATCTCGACGGCAATATGTATTGGAAAGAATTGGGCCGAATATCCGTCTGTCGCAGCTATTCAATGGCAACATTTTAGCGTATCTGACTTTTTAAAGCAGCCTTTCACCCAACGTTATGACTTGGGCGCAGTGATCTTGAATCGCGATGAAGTGGCTGAATTGCCCACAGCGCAACGTGCGCAGTTATTGGTAAAGTTACGGGATTTGTTTGCAAAACGTATTCTGGTCATCGCCAGCGATAGCGATACCGGGTTATTACGTGCGCTTGGCTTTAGTCAATTGCTCGAATCCGACGCAGATGCACAGCAGCTTGCCATTTGGCAGTTTAATATCCTGAGTTATAAGCAAGTGCCGGATTGGCTGAATGCTAAATATTGGGCCAATCCAGACAACTGGAACAAATTCCGTTGGTAGTATTGTGCGCATTTCTCAGGTTGGGATGCCTAGTGCTGATTTATTACGCAAAAATTAACATATTGTGTTTTGCAGCAAGCTCAAAAGCATCGTATGGTTATTCACTTGAACTTAAAGGAAAAAATCATGACAAATTTAAGTAATATTGTGGAAATGTTAGCCAAACAGGCACTCGGTTCGCAAGCATCAAATGCAGCTCAATCTTCGGACAAACTTGGTGGTTTATTGGGCGCGGTGGTGTCACAACTCGGTCAAGGCCAGTCTGGCAATAGTTCAGGTGGTTTGGGCGGTATGTTGGGTTCGGTTTTGGGCCAGTTAGGTCAAGGCCAAGCATCCGCACAAAATCCAGCATCTTCAAGCTCATCGCTGTTGATCATGGTGGTGCCATTGATCCTGAATTGGGTGCAGCAACAAGGCGGCCTATCTGGTGTGATCAGTTCACTACAAAACGCGGGTCTCGGCGCACAAGCACAACAATGGCTCGATCCTAATCAAGCCAATACTGAAGCGCCTGTTGCACAAGTACAGCAGTTGTTCCAAGCCAGTGATATTCAAAATGTTGCGGATCAAGCCCAAGTACCGGCACAACAGGTCTATGCGGCGATTTCTTCGGTACTGCCACAGATCGTGGATGCGTTGACCCCACATGGTGAGCAAACGGATCAGGCTGAAGCCAATAGTGATATCAGCAAAGTCATGGGCATGTTGGGACAGTTTATTAAATAGCTTGTCTTTAAATCACTTGTCTTTAATTAAGTCGCCATCACTTGGCGCAATGCAAGCGCTGTGCAATTGAGTACGGCGCTTTTTTGTTGCTGTACTCAGCGCACTAAACCTGATCGGCATTAAACAAACGATTGGAGGTGGAGATTTTTTTGGCAATATAATGCGATTTTTTGTAGCGGATTAAGATGATTTGCGATTGAAATTCGAGCTCGCCAAACTCAGGTTCGACTTGGACATAATGCAACTGTCCATATTCATCCCGAATCCGTGCTTGCGCGGAAAACCCCGGTCGAGCACTGCCACTGGAGACCGTTGCCAAGCGACCAATTAAATTGACTTGAGTTGGGGTGAACTTGGGTTTAATTACTTGATCCAGACAATGGATCATAAACACGGTAAAGAAAATCGCGATGACCAGCGCCGGTAAAATAATATAGTACCAAGGGATAAAATCACGTTGGCTGGCATGGATACTCAACTGGAGTAAATAACCCGCAAAGCTAAAGTTAATCAGTAGAAAAACAAATATTAAAACTTTGGAAAACTTAACTTGTAATAATGGAGAGTGGTTCAGCCAATCCGGTGCGAAGCGCTTTAAAAAGCTACTCGGTCGTAGATGGATATAATAACCAATCGTCTCTGCCATACTGAGTAGAATCAGGCCAATCACACTGAGATGAAAGGGGATTAGATCTGGATCGAACAAAAAGTTAATCAGCATGCTTATCCTGCACTCGATTGATCTCCATTAAGCTGCTACAAGCGCTTGGGGGTGGTTTTAAAACATGATGAAGCATGTTGTTAAAGCGGATCACCGAACAGCTGTCCCTGAAAGCCTATCCCGAAACACAATGCGCACAAAAGGTGAATCATTGCGGTAAAATTTGTGTGATAAACAGTTTTTTCTAGCCTGCATACTAACAAGTCGCTGCACAAATAAAAAGAGCATTGTACTATGCATCCAAACTAGAAAATCACAGCAATACCGAGATGCTAGAGCGACTGGAACACGGTTTGGCGGTGCTTAGTGCAGAATTTCGATTTGCGCATATTGGCGGATTAGTTCAGCATCCATCAGGTGAATATAGTCTAAAAATGCCACATTAAAACGCCCCAAACTTTGTGCGCGTTCTGCTGCCAATTGGCCGGCAATTGCAAAATGCACATGCGCTGCAATACAGCCGATACTTGGCGTGCTGACCGCAGTATAGGCCGCGATCAAAGCCCCGAGCGCACAACCGGTTGCGGTAATCCGCGGTTGTAAGGCACTGCCGCCGTGGATTTGGATCACAGCCTTGAGTTCGCGACTTAAGATAAAGTCAGATGCACCCGAGATCGCGACACAGGGGCTATGTGCCAACAAACTTTGTGCATGTTGATAAACTTGTGTGCTGTCGAGCGTGGCATCGACGCCTTTGCTGATGCTGTGATGTCCAGCCAAAGCGCTGATCTCAGATGCATTGCCACGGATGATCTGCGGTTGATATTGCAGTAGTTGATCTGCTGCCTGACTGCGCCATTTTAATACACTGCCATAGCCGACCGGATCGAGTACCCACGGGGTCTGAAGACGATGTGCGGTTTGGGCTGCCAGTTGCATGGCTTGCATTTGTTCGTGTGTGGGCGTGCCTAAGTTGATACTGAGTGCGGCACAGACCTGTGCAAAATCTTCGGCCTCTTCAGGATGGTCGATCATGGCGGGTGAGGCGCCAGCCGCCAGCAGCACATTGGCGACATAATTGGCCGCAACAGTGTTGGTGATGCATTGCACCAAAGGTTGTTGTTGCTGTAGTGCCGTCCATGCCTGAAGCACTTGATCCAAGAGCTGTTGAGCTGAGTAAATGCAGCTGCTGCTTTGAACTGTTGCTATAGGCGTTGCGTGTGATGCTGGATCTGAATGCATGAGGTTCACCGAAAAGAGTTGTATTTTGATATGCGTGTAGCGGCTGAGTTTGTGGTCTGGCTGCGAGTAACAGCATTAGTGAATAAAATAATGGTCTTGATGTTTGCAGTCCAGACAAAATAAAGAGACATAATCTTCTGCATCATAATCCACCTGTAATCGACTTGAACCACAGTGCATACAACGTTTCTCAGAATAAAAATTTAAACGCGGTGCAATTTTTTTCCAACTGCGCCAGATCGGTTGAATAAAGATCCGCTCGTCATAACCGAGAAATTGAATAAATAAGATGTCGCTCATTTTACTAAACGGGATATTACTCGGACGAGGTAAGGTCGGTGTTTCCCATTTTTCTGCCAAAGCGCGTTCGCGATATTGGCTCAGGGTTTTCTTGAGCAGATTGGTATTAATAAACTTGTCATTGCGTGGTTGTAAGGCACGTTGTTTATAGAGGTATTCAAGTGCATTTTGAATCAGATAATAAATCTGACCCACTGCCAGATGCTCCATAAGTTGATAACAAAACTTTTGAAAGCTGTTATTGCCGGAGATCAGGATATTCCAAGTGCGGCAGTAATGCTGCATAAACTGTACGATCTCTTGATACAGCACCAGATATAAAGTGTCTTTGACTTCATCAGCGTTTCTAAACGGCACACCTTGGGTCAGGTTTTCATAAAAGTGATTGCGTAAATGCTGGGTAATCGCAAATAAACTCGGATCAGCATAACCATCTAGGCGCACTTGCACCGCATACTGATGCTGGGCAAACTGGGCTGAGGTTTCAGCCAAAATATTATCTTTGAGTAGTTGTTGCACCAGACCATGCTGAAAGAAATAGTTTGGGGTAAAAGGATGGTATTTAATCTGTTCCCAGTCGATATACTCGGCATAGTGGCGACCTTCTTGCACATGTTGATCTAGTACACTGAGTAAAAATAATTGCTGTAAAAAACTCAGGTGATTCAGATCTTGCAACACCACATCTTTGTATTGTGACTTGCGTTGTTCTTGCAGTTTGGTGGCCTTGATCATTTGCTTGCGTTTGTGCTGACAACTCGGGCAATGACAGTTGTGTTGTTGATCTTGGGAGACTTGATGCTCACAATGGCTACACTGATGATAATGCAGTTCTTTTTCATATTGTTCTGCTTCGATAAAGTACATCGAGGCTTGGCAGAGTGGACAGAAACTACTCTCATCTAATTGTTTACGCAGTACCTGAATGACCATACCAATACCAAACCCGTGTAACTAAGCAATACAAGAGTATACACAGTACGGCGAAGACTCGGCTAGAACCTAGAACACAGTTTGATAAAACTTGAATTGAAGTGCGGATATACCGAACGGCCACAATGGATCACGTAAATGACGCAAGCTAAACTTTTGTTTCATGGCTCAACGCAGAAAAAGTTGCAGCTCAATCCCAGTCTAGGCATTGGGGATGGGCACCATGATCATCACGTTGCGGTCTATGCCAGCGACCGTATTCGCTTGGCTCAGCTCTTTGCGATTCAATATGTTGCGCTCACAGATGCAGCTCGATTCAAGATCCTCTACGAGGATCAGGATTTCTTTGTGCAACTTTTTCAAACCGAAGTGAACTGGGCACAGCGCGGCTACGTTTATTTTTGCTGTTCATCAACATTTGTTGAGCTTGAGCCATTTCAATGGGTTTCTCATAGCTTGGTCAGGCCAGAATGGCGTATTGAGATTCAGCCGCAAGCTTTAGAAAGTTGGATTCGAAGGTCTGGATAGGTAAGCCACAGATTCAATATCAAAACGGATTTGATCAAAGTTATTATTTCAATCTCAAATAATTGAAAAATCCGTGCTAAGCCCTGATCTAGCAAGCATTATGATCGTTTAGATTTCTGCCAAGGATCAGGACAACGGCCTAAACTTGGCGTATGATCAATAGCGTTAAAATAATCAGATCGCAGATAGACTGTTTCAGTCGGGGGCTTTGCTTGCCCTGAACACCATTAGGATACTTTATGAATATCGCAGCCAACCCAGTGATTGAAGCGGATCAAACCGTTTATTTAAAAGACTATCAAAAACCGACCTTTGTTGTAGATGCTGTGGACTTAAATATCCAAGTCTATGCGGATCACAGCAAAGTCAGTAGCACCCTGTTGATGCAACGTCAAACGCCGGGGGATTTAGTATTACTCGGGCGTGATCTTGAGTTACTGTCAATTCGCCTCAATGGCAAATTGCTTGAGGCCAGCGAATATACGCTCGATGCTGAGCAACTCAGCATTGCCAATGCGCCAGATCAGAGCAAGCTTGAGATCGAAGTGAAGATTCACCCTGAAAGCAATACCATGCTTGAGGGCTTGTATCAGGCCGGTGATTTGTTTGTGACCCAGAACGAGCCTGAAGGCTTCCGTAAAATCACCTATTATCCTGATCGCCCAGATGTACTGTCTGTGTTTACCACCCGTGTTGAAGCCGATAAAAAATATCCAGTGCTGTTGGCCAATGGCAACTTGTTGGAAAAAGGCGATGCCGGCGAAGGGCGTCATTATGCGATTTGGGAAGATCCAACCCATAAACCAAGTTACTTATTTGCCTGTGTGATCGGGGATTTGGCAGTACTACGCGATCACTATGTCACCTCCGAAGGTCGTGATGTAGCGTTAGAAATTTATGCAATCGAAAAAGATATTCCAAAATGTCAGATTGCCATGAACGCGCTAAAACATTCCATGCGTTGGGATGAAGAACATTATGGCCGTCCTTATGATCTGGATAACTATATGATCGTGGCAGTGAGCCAGTTCAATATGGGCGCGATGGAAAACAAAGGCCTGAATATTTTTAATACCTCATGCGTGCTTGCCGATGAGGAATACACCACCGATGCGGCGATTATGCGGGTGCAGTCGGTGATCGCACATGAATATTTCCATAACTGGACCGGTAACCGGATTACCTGTCGAGATTGGTTCCAACTGTGCCTCAAAGAAGGCCTGACCGTGTATCGTGATCAGTCTTTCTCTGAAGACTTACAGTCGGCTGCGGTGCAGCGCATCGATGATGTCGCCGTGCTTAAAGCGCATCAATTTCCAGAAGACTCAGGTCCCTTGTCACATCCACCGCGTCCAGATCATTTTGTGGAAATTAATAACTTCTATACCGCGACCGTGTATGAAAAAGGCGCTGAAATTAACCGTATGATGGCAACCTTACTCGGCAAAGAGAAATTCCGTCAGGGTACGGATGAATACTTCCGTCGTCATGATGGACAGGCGGTTACGGTCGATGATTGGATCGCAGCATTGACTGCGGGTTCAGGCGTGGATTTGAGTGGCTTCTTAAAATGGTATAACCAACCCGGCACGCCAAAACTTGAAGCCCAAGGTGAATATGATGCCGAAGGTCAATGCTATCGCCTCAGCCTGAAACAAAGTCTTAAAGCGCATGCCAAATATCCAAACCTGCAAGCTGTGCCAATTCCAGTCGCATTGGCCTTGTTCAATGCCAAAACAGGTGAGCAATATGTGTTGAACTGCGATGCGCTTACAGAAAATCAAGTCAAAGATGGCGTTTATCTACTTGATCAAGATCAGGCCGTGATTGAGTTGCAGGGCGTGACTGAAAAACCGGTGGTGTCTTTGCTCAGAAACTTCTCAGCGCCGGTAAATCTGGTATTTAACTATACCGATGCTGAATTGGCCTTCTTGATCCAATACGAAAGCAATGGCTTTAACCAATGGCAGGCCAGCCAAACCTTGCTGGAACGCATACTACTTGAGGATCATGCGGCGCAAACCTATATTGATGCGATCAAACAGACTTTGCCAGCGATGATGGCCAAAGATCCACTCTTAGTTTCGCGTTTATTTGATGTCCCGTCTGAGGGCTATTTGGCCAGCCGCATCGATCAGGATTATCGTCCAACGCAGGTCAAAGAAAAGCGCGAAGCCTTGCTGAATGCCTTGGCTGCGGCACTGGGTGAGTTCTGTCAACAGTGTTATCTCTCGCTGGATGCCACTGCTCAGCCTGAGTTCTCGCAAGCCATGGGTGTGCGTGCATTGAAAAACATTATGCTCAGCCTAATGGCACGTCAAGGGGATACGGTAGCCTTTGATTTGGCCGCAACTCAGTACAGCGATAGCAATAACATGTCTGAACGTCTCGGTGCCTTGCGCGTCTTGGTCTGGAATGATGCCCCTCAAGCCAAAGCCTTGCTACAAGACTTTTATGCGCGCTTCAAGGATGAGCCTTTGGCGCTGGATCAGTGGTTTATGATTCAAGCCGCACATCCAAAAGCCACGGCAGAAAGTATTGCTTACTTAACTTCGCATGTGGACTATGACTTGGGCACTCCCAACCGCATTCGCTCAGTCAGTGGGGGCATCAACGCCAATCCGGTCAATGCGTGGAGCTTTGGGGTACAACACTTTATTGATCTGGCCAAATATCTGGATCAGAAAAACCCAATCGTGGGATCACGTCTATTACAAGCCTTGTCGCGTTGGTACAGCTTGGCTGAGCCACAACGTAGTGCTGTACAACAGGCATTACAGGACTTAAAAGCCGAGGTGAAATCGAAGAACGTGGTCGAAACTTTGAACAGTATGCTGAATATTGATTAAGCATCATGTAATAGATTAAAAGCTCTTCAAATTAAACCTGATTCGAAAGAATCAGGTTTTTTCACTTTTTAATACTGTATATATTACAAAACATTTCAATTAAATGTAAACTACAGCTTATTAATTTGTAATCTGGTTTTATTACGTGGATATTTTAAAATTCATTAAAAGTTTCAATACTCTAAACACTTACTTGACACTTTCAATTGTCCTTTTAGTTATTATTGTGCTGTATTTTTACTTTATCTTTCCTTATGAATTGTGAAGTACTACTTAATAAGGTTGTGGTTTATTTGATGAATATTACCGTTAGATTACAGTTTAATTTAGTTTAACTTACTAAGTAGGGTGAGGGATCAACTTCGGCGTTAAAATAGCTTATTTATCGATGTTGATTTTGGGATTAGGTTTAAATCGTATGATTGTGCATCCAAGCGCAAAGTTGTCTTATTTTGTTTTGAGTCTTAATTAAGTTAATGGCTCATGCTCAAGATGTGCTAAATATCATGGAGCGTTATTTAGGTCGTGCAGGATGAGAGAGACTTCAAGCCCTTCGCCCGAAGTCTAAACGCGACGGCGCGCTTATTTTTTATTTTAGAAAACGTTGCCAGATCGGTTTAAGCAGTTTGTAAAGTAGACTCGCAATCAGCAGGATCAGATAAAGTGGCCAAATCGTGATTAAAAAGACCAACAGGTCCAACACAAACTGCCAACCATACTGCACTGCATTCCAGGCACGTTTCCAAAAATGATCGCCATTTAAACGCGCTACTGCTGCGATATCGACATCGATACGCTCACGTACCAAGGTCGGTTGATTGATGTGAATCGAGAGGGTA
>JASLJB010000240.1 GCA_030152605.1 Acinetobacter sp.
GTTCAATTTTCTGTGCCGTTGTTTGATACAACCGCCATCCATTCAAAAGCAGCGGTTGATTTTGCCCTAGATAAAAATAGCTAAATCAAAGCTCAATACAGTATCAAGACAGCAACGTACCCCATGTTGCTGAATCTACCCTAGCCCTCATTAAGACAGCAACGCACCCAATGTTGCTGAATCCACCCTAGCCCTCATTAAGACAGCAACGTATCCCATGTTGCTGAATCCACCCTAGCCCTCCTTTTAAAAAAGGAGGGAACTCCACAGAATCAAAAACCTTATATTTCAAATATTTACACTAAAAAAAAGCAAAATATTGCACAAAACATAATCTTATAGAAAATTCGATGCTAGAACAGTTTACAGCGCGATTTTGATTAATTTTCGGATCAAAGCATTAATTTATAACTAATTTTCGCTACACAACGCTCCCTCCTTTTTTAAAAGGAGGGTTGGGGTGGATTTAAAACATTGGCTTTATCTTGTAAGAAATTTCATTCAAACAGCATGTAAATTCACTTCAAAATCCTTAATTGACTGACACTAGGGTTCAGGTGGATTCAAACTATCAGATTGATTTTTTTAAACAAATACCACCAATCAACATGAGTTGATATGCTTTTAAAAATATCGTTTTATGCACCTTATATGCAATTGAATTAATTTGTTTTTTTGATCGTTTTCAAGTTATTTTGTGCTGCCTGAATGATCGTCAGAATGACACGATCAAGATCATTATGAACTTGTTGATTTTTGAAACGTAAGACCAATAAGCCTGCTTGAGTTAAAGCTTGATCTCTTATTAGATCTGATCGATATCCCTCTTTTGTATAATGTTGGCTGCCATCACATTCGATGACTAAACTTGCTGCTGGACAATAAAAATCTACGATGAAGTGAAATAACACTTTTTGACGATAAAACTGTAATCCTAAAATTTGTTTAAAACGAATCCTGATCCAAAGTGCTTTTTCAGCGTCAGTCATATTTTTTCGTAATTCACGTGCAGCTTGTTTTAACTTGGGTGCTTGTGAACTCATAACTTTTACTCTGATTATTTTTTAATATTATATGTCGCACCAAGACAGCAACGTACCCGCTGTTACTGAATCCACCCCAACCCTCATTAAGACAGCAACGCACCCGCTGTTACTGAATCCACCCTAGCCCTCATTAAGACAGCAGCCTACCCCATGTTGCTAAATCCACCCTAGTCCTCATTAAGACAACAACGTATCCAATGTTGCTGAATCCACCCTAGCCCTCCTTTTAAAAAAGGAGGGAACTCCACAGAATCAAAAACCTTTTACTTCAAATATTTACACTTAAAAAAACAGCAAAACATAATCTTATAGAAAATTCGATGCTAGAACAGTTTACAGCGCGATTTTGATTAATTTTCGGCTCAAAGCATTAATTTATAACTAATTTTCGCTACACAACGCTCCCTCCTTTTTTAAAAGGAGGGTTGGGGTGGATTTAAAACATTGGCTTTATCTTGTAAGAAATTTCATTCAAACAGCATGGAAATTCACTTCAAAATCCTTAACCAACTGCTATTAAGACAAGGATAGATCCAACGCACCACAACTCTAAAAATCCAATAAAAACAATATAATTAGCTTAAAGCGACTCCAAATAAAATGACTACTGCGGCATTGACTATAAAATTAGCACGCCGTCTACTATAATCATGGGCGGCCTATTTGATATTCGATAGATATGAAAAAAAAAGGATCATCGATTACACGGGTACTCGATATTTTAGAAACCATTGCAACTGCAAAATACCCGCCCTCTCCGCTCGACCTCGCTGTAGATCTTGATATTCCCAAACCCAGTATCCACCGCCTGCTCCAGACCTTGGAACAAGAAGGATTTGTGAAATGTGATACCTATGGCGGCTTTGTGGTCGGCGATCGTACCTATAAATGGTTGATGAGTACTTGGGAACAAGAACCGCGCAAGATTGAACGCCTCGCTATCCTGCAAAAGCTCTCCGATCAGATCGGGGAAACCTGCGGTATCGCCATTCTGAGCAACAACCAAATGCTGTATACCGACCGGGTGCAAACCAATTGGCCTTTACAGGTATATTTACCCGTCGGCTCAACGGTGCCGCTGTGGTGTAGCTCCAGTGGTAAATTATTCCTGAGTTTCTTGGAACCGACACGGCGTAAAAAAGTCTTGGCACAACTGCCGATCGCGCAAATGACCAAGAACACCATGACCCATATTGATCGCCTCGATACACATCTGGCTGAGATCTATGAAAAACAACTCGGCACGGATAACGAAGAGTTTATCGCGGGCATGGTCGCCTGTTCGGTGCCGATTCTGAAAGAGGGCAATATCATCGCCTGCCTCTATGTGCATGCGCCGACGATCCGCAAATCACTCGAAGACCTACAAGCCTTTGAACCGCTGCTACGTGAAGCTGCAACTGCGCTAGAAACCTTAGTCAATCTATAAAAAACGCCGTTCCACGTGGAAACGGCGTTCAAGACTCAGCCCGAAAAGTCGAGCTGAAGCTTAGACTTCTATTAGTTCAGGGTTGGCATCGCAAATTGCGCACCTTCACGCACATCGCTGGCAGGCCAACGTTGGGTAATGGTTTTACGACGGGTATAGAAACGTGCACCGTCTGGACCATAGGCACTCAAGTCACCAAATAATGAACGCTTCCAGCCGCCAAAGCTGTGATAAGACACCGGCACCGGCAGTGGAATATTGATCCCGACCATGCCCACTTGGATGTGGTCGCTAAAGTAACGCGCCGCCTCACCATCACGGGTATAGATACAGGTCCCGTTGCCATATTCGTGATCATTGATCAGTTGCATCGCGGCTTGCATGCTATCAACACGCATAATCTGTAGCACCGGCCCAAAGATTTCTTCTTTATAGCTGGTCATGTCCGCAGTCACTTGGTCGATCAAGGTCGCCCCGACAAAGTAACCATTTTCATAGCCTTCAGGTGCGATCTGACGCCCATCAACCACGATTTTTGCGCCTTGTGCTGCAGCACTGTCGATATAGCCGACCACTTTGGCTTTGTGCTGCGCGGTGATCACTGGACCGAAGTCATTGGATTTATCAGCATAGTGCCCAACTTTGAGATCTTTCATCGCCACGGTCAGTTTTTCAATGATCTTGTCTGCGATTTCATCCCCAACCGCCACCGCCACCGACAAGGCCATACAACGCTCGCCTGAAGAACCAAATGCTGCGCCCAATAGAGAGTTGACCACATTTTCAATATCCGCATCCGGCATCACGATGGCATGGTTTTTCGCCCCACCCAAGGCTTGGCAACGTTTGCCATGCGCCGTTGCCGTGGCATAGATATATTCAGCGATCGGGGTTGAACCGACAAAACTAACCGCCTGTACCGTCGGGCTTTGCAACAAAGTGTCCACGGCGACTTTGTCGCCATTGACCACGTTGAGGACGCCATCGGGTAGACCCGCTTCTTTGAGTAACTGTGCGATATACAGGGTTGCCGATGGATCGCGCTCTGATGGTTTCAACACAAAGGTATTACCGCAGACGATCGCCATCGGGAACATCCACAGTGGCACCATGACCGGGAAGTTAAATGGGGTAATTCCTGCCACCACGCCGAGTGGCTGCATCTCGCTCCATGAGTCGATATTGGGTCCGACATTTTTACTGTATTCACCTTTGAGAAACTCAGGCGCGCAACAAGCGTACTCGACATTTTCAATCCCACGCTGCAACTCACCGGCGGCATCGTGCACGATTTTGCCGTGTTCAGCACCGATCAAGGCACAGATTTGATCCGCATTTTGCTCAAGCAACTCCTTGAAACGAAACATGATGCGTGCACGTTTCATCACCGGGGTATCGCGCCATGCAGGGAATGCCGCTGCTGCTGCCGCAATCGCTTGCTCAACGGTTTCCACACTGGCCAAGGCCACAGATTTTTCTGAGATGCCGGTTGCCGGGTTATAGACCGCTTGGCTTCTGCCATTGGCATCTGCACTGACCATATTGCCCGCAATAAAATGTCCTAAAATTGTCATTTGTGTATTCCTATTCATCTATTTAACATCTAAACCAAATTCAATATTGCATCGCACTGCGGCTCAGGCGTCTGCCGTCCACAGTTGCTGATACAGTGCGACCATCTCAGCCACGCTCGGTACGATCGGATTATTGCCCGGTGAACCCGAGGCCAAAGCCTGCTCAGCCATGACCTGCACCACCTGATCGAAGTCAGCCTTTTGCACCCCAAACTCAGCCAAGGTCGGCACTTGTAGATCGCGATTGATCTCATTCAAAGCTGCCACCAGTTTTTGATTGGCCACATCATCGGCATCATCTGTGTGCGCTACGCCCATGGCCTTGGCACATTGCGCGTATTTGACGGGCGCCGCCGCGATCGAATAGGCGGTAATCATCGGCAATAACATGGCATTGGAGAGTCCATGCGGCACATGGAAAAACGCGCCAATCGGTCGGCTCATGCCATGCACCAAAGCCACGGAAGCATTGGAAAATGCAATCCCCGCCAAAGTCGCGCCGAGCATCATCGCCTCACGCGCGGCTTCATTATTCGGTTCGGCATAGACTTTCTGTAGGTTCGGCCCGATCAATTGCATGGCTGCCAATGCCTGCACATCACTATAGGCATTGGCCTTTTGGCTGACATAGGCTTCGATGGCATGCGTAAGCGCGTCGATGCCGGTATCGGCAGTGGTCCGCGCTGGCAATGACATGGTCAGTTCATAGTCGATGATCGCCGCAACCGGTAAAAAACCGATGCCCGCACAGAGCATTTTTTCACTCGTGGCATCTTCGGTGATGATGGTAAAACGTGTGCACTCTGAGCCAGTGCCGGCCGTGGTTGGAATCGCGATAATCGGTAGGCCGCTTTCATTGACCTGACGCGGAAATTTATAGTCGCGCATTTCGCCGCCGAACTTACCCAAGATGCTCATCGCCTTGGCACTGTCGATCGGACTGCCGCCACCGATGGCGATGATCGCGTCATAGTCATGGCTCTGGATATGCGCCACCCCTGCCGCGATCGAACTCGATGTTGGTTCGGGAATGGTATCGGTAAAATAGGCTGACTCGATCTGTGCCGCGCTGAGGATATTTTGAATATCTGCGATATAACCGAGTGACAACATGACTTTATCGGTAATGATCAAGGGCTTGCTACAGCCCAAGGTGTTGAGGATCTGTGGCAGCTTCTGTCTGGCATTTTTGCCGACTTCCATGATGCGAGGCAGTTGTATGCTTGAGGTCATGATATTTTCCTTAATTCACTATTTTTAAATTTAACTTTTCCAATTTTTTACGGCTTCCAGCATTGCAGCGACGCCATCGCTGCTTATGACTCAAAGGCTGAGTGGATTTGAATCCGTTGTATGCCATCCTTAAAATGAACCAAACCAGGTGCCGAGTGCAATCACCCCGACCAAGGCAAACAAGGGAATAATCACCGCCACCACAAACATATCGAAATAAGACTGTTTATGGGTCAGGCCACACAGGGTAATGATGGTAATCACGGCGCCGTTATGCGGTAGTGAATCCAATGCCCCCGAGGCCATCGATGCCACGCGGTGCATCAACTCTGGCGAGATGCCAAACTGCTGCGCCAACTGCATATAGGTATCGCCCATGGTATTCAGCGCAATACTCAAACCGCCCGATGCCGAGCCAGTAATCCCGGCCAAGACGTTGATCACGATCGCTTCTGAGATCAATGGACTGTTCGGTGCCATCCCGACCAGGAAATCACGCAGGATCAAGAAACCAGCCAAAGACGCAATCACCGAGCCATAGCCGACTTCAGAAGCGGTATTAAAAATCGGTAAGAACGAAGACGATACGCCCTGTTGGATCGAGCCTTTGAGGTTATTCAGGCGACGCCAGTTCAGCACGATGATGGTCAGGCAGGCCAAGACCAATGCACAGATGATCGCCCAGAGACCGAGCACCGAACTGAGACTGGCATTGCCATACTGTGCTGTGGCGAGATAACTGTTATCCATATTCGGCAGGATGACTTTGGTCAGCACCAGGTTACTCAGCATCACCACCAAGATCGGGGCGATCGCCACCCACAGCGATGGGGTTTGCATGCCGCGATGTACTTCCTCTGCGGCAAGTGCAATCGGTTCATGATGTTGACCATAGCCTTCATCTACAGCACGCGCAGCATTGACACGTTTGTTTAACCACCACATCCCGGTCACTAACATAAAGATCGCGGCCAAGATCCCCAGTCCCGGTGCGGCATACAGATCGGTATTAAAAAATGGCATTGGGATCGCGTTCTGAATCGCAGGCGTACCCGGCAATGCCGTCATGGTAAAGGTCAGCGCCCCCAACATGATCGCGCCGGGGATCAAGCGTTTCGGAATTTCCAATTTCTTAAACAAGGCCGAGGCAATCGGATACACCGCAAAACCGACCACGAACAACGACACCCCACCATAGGTCAGCACCGCACAGGACAACACGATCGAGAGCATGGCACTTTGGTGACCGAGTTTAGTGACAAAAAACTGCGCAATGGTCTGTGCCGAACCCGAGTCATCCATGAGTTTGCCGAAGATCGCGCCGAGCAAAAACAGCGGGAAATACTTGATGATGTAGCCGCCCAAGCCGGTCATAAATACTTGGGTATACATGCCAAGCAGTTCATGGCTGAGGCCACTCCACATCACCGCAAACAACGCTAAAAAGGGTGCCAAAATAATGACGCTATAGCCCCGATATGCCAGATACATCAGCAATATCAAGGACAAGACGATTCCTGTCAGTCCGAGCATATTCAAATCCTTTGAATTTCTATGAGCTTATTTTGTAAAATGATACATTTCGTATCGTTATTAAGTTATATGTTTTAATTTTAGCCCTGTCAAATCATTTTTTAACCAATGGTCAAAAGATAGGATCAGCCTCATAGCTTCAGTTCTATGCGGATGTCATAGCACGAGTCTCATTCAGCTCAGTCATTTACGCATTGCGCTCTTGTCGCGTGCAACGCCATAGACACAGAGAAATGCATGACCTGTTTGTGTCTGATGCTTGTCTTCACTGACAAACATTAAGATCAAGAGGGATTTAAAGCATCTGCTTCATCTGCCTAAAAAAATAATAAATTCGTCTAAATTTTCATTTTAAAATTTCTTTCGCACTTTCCGCACATTCACGCCAAGCCAAGGCTACACAGGCTTAGCGCTGCTCTCCCTTGAATGATCGTTAAAAATGGGCATTGACAGCCTAGGATTAAAATCATATATATGAAAATGATACATTTTGTATCGTTTTAAATGGAATTAGCTTAACCCGAGCATCGTGAGCATTGCTTGCATGAGCCAAGGCGCGAGCGCGACAACAACAAGAGGGAACAGATCATGATTTATGCAGCACCCGGACAGGCAGATAGCCTACTCAACATCAAGCCACGTTATGGCAATTACATCGGCGGTGAATTTGTTGCCCCTGTGGGCGGCGAGTATTTTAGTAACCACAGCCCGATCAACAACGACCCTTGCGGTGAATTTCCACGTTCAGGTCAAGCCGATGTGGACTTGGCCCTCGATGCCGCACATGCAGCAGCCGAAGCTTGGGGCAAAACTTCGGTTCAAGACCGCGCTTTGGTCCTACTCAAAATTGCCGATCGCATCGAAGCCAACCTTGAATATCTGGCCGTGGTCGAAACCTGGGACAACGGCAAACCGATCCGTGAAACACTCAGCGTCGATGTACCCTTATCCGCCGATCATTTCCGTTATTTTGCCGGTTGTATCCGCGCCCAAGAAGGCGGTGCAGCGGAGATTAACGAAACCACCGCGGCCTATCATTTTCACGAACCACTCGGTGTAGTGGCGCAGATTATTCCGTGGAATTTCCCACTGCTGATGGCAGCATGGAAACTGGCCCCAGCACTTGCTGCCGGCAATACCATCGTCCTGAAACCAGCCGAGCAAACCCCACTCTCCATGACCGTGCTGTTGGAATTGATCGGTGATCTCCTACCCGCGGGCGTGCTGAATGTGGTGCATGGTTTTGGTCGCGAAGCAGGTGAAGCCTTGGCTTCTAGTCGCCGTATCGCCAAAGTGGCCTTTACTGGCTCAACCCCGACTGGCATGCATATCATGAAACACGCAGCAGCCAACCTCATCCCAAGTACCATGGAACTCGGCGGCAAATCTCCCAATATTTTCTTTGCCGACATCATGCAAGCCAATCCAAAATTTATCGACAAAGCGGTCGAAGGTCTGGTCATGGGCTTCTTTAACCAAGGTGAAGTCTGTACTTGTCCATCACGTGCGCTGATCCATGAATCGATTTATGAGGAGTTCATGGCCAAAGTCTTGGAAAAAGTACGCAGTATTCGTCAGGGTAATCCGCTGGATACAGAAACCATGTTGGGTGCCCAAGCCTCGGCACAACAGTTTAAAAAAGTCCTGGACTATATCGAAATCGGTAAAAATGAAGGCGCTGAAGTCCTCATCGGCGGCGCTAGCCAAGTGCCATCCGATAGCCTCAATGACGGCTACTATCTACAACCGACCCTGCTTAAGGGTCATAACAAGATGCGCATCTTCCAAGAGGAAATCTTTGGCCCTGTGGTGGCGGTGACCACCTTTAAAGATGAGGCTGAAGCCGTCGCGATCGCCAATGATACCGAATACGGTCTGGCCGCTGGCGTGTGGACCCGAGATATCAACTTGGCCTATCGTATGGGCCGTGCCATCAAGGCTGGACGTGTCTGGACCAATTGCTATGGCCTGCACCCTGCGCATGCGGCCTTCGGTGGTTATAAAAAATCCGGCATCGGCCGTGAAACGCACAAGATGATGCTCGATCATTATCAACAGACCAAAAACTTA
>JASLJB010000244.1 GCA_030152605.1 Acinetobacter sp.
TGAATGAGTTCTCTCAACGTATACAAAATGCGATTCAGTCACAACGTATGTTGACTTATCGTGATCAGGGGATGTCGGCGTATAACAAACTTGATCAAGTGATTGCTGACATGCAGCGTTATGAGACTAAACTTCCAGAAGATCAAGCGATTCGAAGTAAATTTTACTATGACTATAGTTATGCTTTAAACGCACGCCAAGCCTCAAAACAAACTTTGGCTGCATTAGAAAAAGTGAATCAGCCTATTTTAGAAATGCCAGCCTATGTCCGTCATGCAGCAGCAGACAGTTATTTGAAATTACGCCAGCCTAAGAAAGCTGAAGTGTATTATCGCAGCTTATTATTGGAAAAAAATTATCCCAATTACGATGTTTATGCAGGCTTGTATTATTCACTTGTTGAACAGGAAAAATTTAAGCAAGCGGATCAGTTGATTGTACAGATGGATCACCTATTACCGACCTTTATTTATAGTGCTGCTAAAGGGGTAAATCGAACAACGCACGATGATCGTTTGGAATATTTGGGTTTAAAAGGGCTGAACTATGCTTATCGCAATGAACATGCCAAAGCGGAAAAATACTTCGAACAACTGCTTGCACAAGCCCCAAATAATGTAAGTTATCAAAATAATTTAGCCCTGATCCAGCGCTGGCGTGAAAAACCAGAACTGTCAGAAACCAACCTATCTCAACTTAATGGGGTAGAGCCAATAGATCAGGCAACGCGTATTAATCATATGCAAAACAGCCAAGCTCTAGGCAATATCCAAGCTTGGAAAGCGCAAAATGCCGATTTAATGCAACGGGCACCCTTGGATACTGGGGTACAGCTTAGTCAGAAGGAGCTGAATGACCGTAATCGAGCGACCATTCAACATCAAACTACCATTTCAAAAAGTAAGTCGGATAGCCGTGATTTGTTGGGGCAATTAAAAGGTTCACGTGAACGTGATCATCAAACTCGCCTTAATAGTCCATGGTTTTCTGATAATTATCGAGCGTATGCTACACATAACTATCGTTGGTCTGATTTTGATGATGGTGAAGTGGATGACAGCCGTATTGGGTTAGGACTTGAGTGGGCATCAAAGCGTAAGCATGCCAGCATTGCAATATCTCAGGCTACAGATGGTGACCGTTTGGGTGCTGAATTAGAATGGTCACATTGGCTCAATGATCACTGGAATTATCATGTAGGTTATAACAGTCAAGCGAATATTCCTTTACAAGCTGTTAAAGATGGTTTTGAAGGCAAATCCTATGCTGTGGGTGTGGATTGGCAACAAAATGAGTCGCGAAAAGCAGGAGCAACTTATCAACTGACCGATATCGATGATGGTAATACGCGTCAAGAAGCTGCCGCATATTTTATGCAACAGGTTTTTCAAGCGCCGCATCATATTACGCAAGCCACCTTACGTGGTTACTACGGTCAAAATGATGATATCGAAGCGGATTATTTTAATCCGGAGTCTAATTATAGTTTAGAAGTGGGCTTAGCTCACGATTGGATGACATGGCGTAATTATGATCGTCATTTTAGTCAGCACTTTGAAGCCAGTGTGGGGACATATAAACAGACGGATTTTTCAGCAAAAGCGATTTATAACTTCTATTACCAACACGATTGGCAACTGTCGAGAACATGGAAGTTGAATTACGGCATTGGTTGGGGTGTACATCCATATGATGGCGACTCAGAGGAAAGAACGTACGGTGTCATTGGTTTTGAGGGGCGCTTCTAATGAAAAAATTCACCAAGATCTTAATGGCATTGAGCTTAGTAGGCACAGTTTATGTACCGATGCTTTCACATGCTGAATTGCAAAAACCAAGACAGATTAAATTACAAGACAACCAATTTGTGACTTTAACTTTCCATGATGTACGTGATGATGTGGCAAAACGAGGAGATCGTGATGTTTATGCAATTAGTACGAAGAATTTAGGTCAGTATCTGGAGTGGATTCAACGAGAAGGTTGGCATCCAATTCGCCTAGAAGATATTTGGTTAGCCAGACAGGGGAAGAAAACATTACCCAACAAAGCCCTGCTTTTAACGTTTGATGATGGCGCTTTAAGTAGTTATAACCGCGTTTTTCCACTGTTAAAGCAATATAAAACTCCAGCAGTTTTTGCTATTCCGACCAGTTGGATCAATGGCAATACCAAAGATGCTTATGAAGCATATGGTAAGGGTAACTTAATGACATGGCCGCAGATGCGTGAAATGGTTGCGTCAGGTTATGCTGAATTTGTTTCTCACTCTGACAATATGCACCGTGGTATTTTGGCCAACCCACAACAAAATATGCAACCTGCTGCCATTACCCGTGAATATATTGAAAAGCAAAAGCGCTATGAAACAGAGTCTGAGTATCAAAGTCGGGTAGTTGCTGATTTAAAAAAGTCGAAGCAAACCTTAGACCGCGAATTAGGGATTAATAGCAGAGCAATTTTTTGGCCCTATGGTGCGGTGACGACCGAAACTGAGGAGCTGGCAGCCCAAGCAGGTTTGCCCATGTCCTTTAGTCTAGGCAGTGTGGCACCACTGGCGGACTCAGTAAAAACATACCAACGCGCCTTGATTATGGATAATCCAACACCTGAAATGATTAATCAGGAAATGTTGGAGTTTTTAAACTATGTACGTGCTCCCTATAAGCAAAGAAAGAGTTTCTTACGTTTTGATTTGGCCGAAATGCAATCAGCTAATAATGAACAGTTTAATCAGAAGCTTGGACAGTTACTGGATAAAGTCGATGGTTTAAAAACCAGTACGCTTATTCTTAAGGCCGTATCGGATAGTAATGGGGACGGAAAAATAGACGTTGCCTATTTTCCAAACCGACAGTTGACGATGCAGCAAGATATGCTTAACCGTGTAGTGTGGCAGTCACGGACACGTATTGGCAATCGTGTTTATGCAGAACTTCCATTGAGTTTAGAAACTGAGCAAAAGTTAGATTTGTCTGCATTAACAGCTGACTTAGTCAAAAACAATACCTCAATTGAAGGTTTAATGCTTGATACTGGATCAGTGCTAGATTGTGCGGTACGTCAGCAGAAATGGGATACAACCTGTGAAG
>JASLJB010000160.1 GCA_030152605.1 Acinetobacter sp.
AAACTTTATGTGTCCCAATGTCTATCGCAACAACGGACGGAACAGCATCACTCATTACTCGCTACCACTTTCTTCATTGTTTATGTTTAGCACTATGCCTTGTTGTATAAAGCTCAGTATTATCGTTGTGAAACTTGAGGGTCTGCAATGCTTATGTCATTACTGGTTACAACAAATTGACCATTTAGTATTTTGGGTGCATTCAAATTGCGCCATTGGATTGCAAGCCCATTTCGATAACGTAAGTCGATCGCAGAAATCTCAGACCACACGGGTTTTAAATCAGATTGCGCCAAATGACTCAATCGTTGTAATTTACTCATCGTTTGATCTTGGTCAACAATAACACGCAATCCGGAATCAAACTGCATAAACCATGTCATCCTTTCAGTCAGATACAAATCTTTTAAGCGTAATTTGGCCGGATGAAACAGTTGATTAATCTCATTATAGCGGCGCATCATCAGCTTAGACTGACTTTGCGGTCCATGCAGCATCGGTAAATTGGCATGACTTTGCACTTGCGCTTCGCTAAAGACCACACCTGAATCACTGAGTAATCGGCCTGTGCCCCAACGTGCAATCGGATGCCGTGGTAAAACACGCACTTGAATACTGTTTGGCCAAACCCGCGATACCACAACCCGATCCACCCAAGAGATTTGCAAGGCCTGATCACGGATCTGTTCGAGATCTGAAGTGAAATAGTTATCTTTGACGATCGGGGCTAAATGCTGCGTGACCTGCTGTGTCGCCAAGGCAGACGGCGTACCAACCACCTTTAAATTTGCCACTTTTGCATCGGTAATCACCCGATACAAACCCAAACAACCTGCTAAAAGTGCCACAACGGCAACAATCATGATTAACCATCCGCCAGCATGGACTAACTTGTCCTTACGCGTCGGTGGTTTCTCATGGATTGAGGTAATCGCTGTGCGCTTACGGCGCATTGAAGCAGGAAGTTGCGCCATAGCTTATTGCTTTTCATCCAGACAAGTTTGTTCAAGAATCGCCATGCACAAGGCATCAAAGCTATAACCCACAGCACTTGCAGCCTTAGGTACCAAGGAGTGACTGGTCATGCCTGGTACCGTATTCACTTCGAGCAACCAAAACTTACCTTGCTGATCCTGCATCGCATCGATGCGTCCCCAACCACTGGCACCTACGGCTTGGAAAGCCTTTAAAGACAGTGCTTTTAACTGCTGCTCATCAGCATCACTCAAACCACTGGGTACGCCATACTGCACGTCATTGCGCAAGTATTTTGCATCGTAGTCATAAAATGCCACATCTTCAGGCGGTTGTAAGCGAATCACAGGAAGTGCTTCACCATTGAGAACTGAAATCGTAAATTCAGCACCGGTAATCCACTGTTCTGCCATGACTAAAGCATCATGTTCACTGGCTTTGGCCACTGCGTGGGCGAGATCTTCGGCTTTTTCAACCTTACTCATGCCAACGCTAGAACCTTCATGTACTGGCTTGATCATCAACGGCAAACCCAAAGTCTCAATCACTTCATCGAGATCAGTATCTGGAGCAATAATACGATAAGGGGCGGTCGGTAGATCAGAACCCTGCCAGATTTGTTTGGTTTTGATTTTATCCATGCCAATCGCAGAGCCTTGAACCCCTGTACCGGTATAGGGCAGATTCAACCACTCTAAAACACCTTGGATTTGACCATCTTCACCACCGCGCCCATGCAACACAATAAAGGCGCGATCGAACTCGACCAATTCAGTCACAGCACGTTGCTGTGGATCAAAAGCTTCCGCATTTACGCCTGAACGCAAAAGGGCTTCCAATACTGCTTTACCACTGTCTAGTGACACCTCACGCTCAGCAGATTTACCACCGAGCAATACTGCAACCTTGCCGAATTTAGAAGCATTTGACACGTTTATTTCCTTAAACTGATCTGTCTGGTCAAGCTGAATGACTTAACGCACTGAAACGATATTTAAAGCCCACTGTTGTGTGAGGCGGCTATTTGACGCAACACTATAATATTATGATTTTATAAATAAATCATTGTGAGCTAATTCTAGGGAAATTGCACCTACGTTACCCGCACCCTGAGTTAATAATAAATCATTCGGTTGTAACACTTTTTGCACCACAGTTTGCAAATTGCCTTCGACTGGATCAATCAAGATCGGCTCCACATCGCCACGTAGTCGAATACTGCGTGCCAAAGAGCGACTATCTGCGCCCACAATTGGCTTTTCACCCGCAGGATAGACCTCAAGCAACAACAACTGATCGACCTGCGAGAGCACATCCACGAAATCATCAAAGCAATCACGGGTACGTGAGAAACGGTGCGGTTGGAACAACAACACTAAACGACGATCAGGATGGCTTTGACGTGCAGCTTTGATGGTGGCTTCAACTTCTTTCGGGTGATGACCATAATCGTCAACCAACTTCACGCTACCATCCTGCAATGGATATTCGCCTTGCACTTGGAAGCGACGCCCCACACCACTGAAGCCCTCTAAGGCACGGCAAATCGCAGCATCCGAAACCCCTTCATCTGTCGCCACACCAATCGCAGCCAAGGCATTGAGCACATTGTGCAAACCTGGTTGATTGACGGTGACACGTAACGGCTCACGGGCTTTACGTAATACGGTAAAGTGGGTCTGCATGCCATTTTGATCAACGTCTACGGCACGAATATCATTATCTTCATTAAAGCCATAGGTCAAAATCGGACGGCCAATGCGTGGCATGATTTCACGCACGTTGGCATCATCCCCACAGACCACAGCCAGGCCATAGAACGGCAGCTTTTGTAAGAACTTCACAAAGGTATCTTTGAGGACATCAAAGCTACCGCCATAAGTATCCATGTGATCTGCATCGATATTGGTCACGACTGCAGCCATCGGTTCTAAGAACAAGAATGACGCATCAGACTCATCAGCTTCAGCCACGATATAACGACTCGCACCCAAAGCCGCATTCACCCCAGTACGATTCAGCAAACCACCGATCACATAGGTTGGATCTAAATTTTCTTCAGCCAACATGCAAGTAATCAAACTGGTGGTGGTGGTTTTACCATGTGTTCCAGCCACAGCAATACCGTGACGATAACGCATCAACTCACCCAACATCTCAGCGCGACGCACCACTGGAATACGTTGTTCGATCGCTGATTTGATTTCCAAGTTTTCAGTATCAATCGCAGTCGAGACCACCAAAACATTAGCGCCTTGAATATTTTCAACCGCATGACCGATATGCACTTTGATGCCGTTGGCTTCGAGCTGTGCCGTGGTTTTCGAGGCTTTGATATCAGAACCTGAGACTTTATAGCCTTGGTTTTTTAATACTTCTGCAATTCCACACATGCCTGCCCCACCGATCCCAACAAAGTGGATATGTTTGATACGACGCATTTCTGGAATTTTAATCAGACTTTTAGCTTTATCAGCAGGGCTTGTTGGAGACATAATTTACTCTGGTTTACAAATCTTGAATTATTAAATCAACCACACGTTGCGTGGCATCTGGCTGCGCATGTTGGCGCGCTTTGACTGCCATTTCCATCAACAAAGTACGATTGAGCATAGGGGTCAGCATGTTTTTTAAGCTTTCTGGCGTCATGCTGGCCTGCGGACAAATTTTTGCTGCGCCAATATTTTCGAGGAATTTAGCATTCGCCGTTTGGTGGTCATCCACAGCACTCGGTAAAGGCACAAAGATCGCAGCCACACCTGCGGTTGCAACCTCAGTTACAGTTAATGCCCCAGCACGGCAGATAATCAGATCTGCATCGGCATAGGCTTGGGCCATGTCTTGAATAAATGGTTGAACCACAACGTTTAAGCTCGCTGGTGCATCAGCATAAGCATCTTGGGTCAGTTGTTGTTTGTTTTGACCACATTGGTGAAATACCGTTAAAGGTACATCGAGCTGTGCCAATGCTTTGGGCACACATTCATTCAGCGCCTGCGCACCGAGCGAGCCGCCCACCACCAAGATTTTTAATGCTTCTGCGGCCTGTTCACGTTGTTGGTAGCGATAAGATGGATTATAAATATCGATAATTTCACGACGCACCGGATTGCCCGTGGTCACGACTTTGGCTGAAGCAGCAAAAGTATCCGGGAAAGCCTGACACACTGTTTTGGCAATACGTGACAGTTGGGTATTGGTAAAGCCTGCAACCGCATTTTGTTCATGAATAATCACAGGAATCCCGAGTAGGCGCGCAGCCAATCCACCGGGGCCTGCCACATAACCACCAAAACCGGCGACAGCATCGACTTTAAGACTGCGCATATAACGCATGGCTGCCCAAGTCGCATTCAAAATTTTAAACGGTGCCAACAGCTTACGTGCGACCCCATTGCCGCGAACGCCTTGAATATCAATCTGACAAATTCGAATATCATGTTGTTCTAAGAGACGATTTTCCATTCCTGCTGGCGTTGCCAACCAAGAAACCTGATGCCCCTGTTGTTGTAATTGTTTTGCGACCGCCAACGCCGGAAATACATGCCCACCGGTACCAGCAGCCATCATCATAATGTGTCGAGAAGCTTTGTTTTGGAAATCAGTCACGGCTTAATTCTTCAATACAATAAAAAAGTGAAAGGTCTATTTTAAAAGAGGCAATTGTAATCCCAAAAGACAACATCGGAAAAGTTTATTTACTTTTTTTCACCAAGTCGCTCGTTTTTCTATAAATATTTGAAAATACGAAAACATTTTGCTGATGTGTCGATTCAAAATTAATGTCATGCGCTTTTAAATACGCCTAAGTTAGATTTATCCTGCATAAAACCAAACATGAAAAAAATATGCTTGAAATAATGCTGCGAGAAAAGCACCTCAATCAGGTACTTTTCTCGCATGCACAGATGCAGATTAAACAGTTTAAAAACTAAGATGCATGTGAGGTCGTATCGCGACCTGCTTCCAACACATCAAACAGATCATTGGCAATCGAGGTGTTAAATTGATTGTCGATTTCACGAATACAGGTCGGGCTGGTGACGTTGATTTCAGTCACATAATCGCCGATCACGTCCAGACCGACAAAGACCAAGCCTTTGGCTTTCAAGAAAGGACCCACTTTCGCGGCAATGGCTTTATCGTGTTCAGTCAATGCACGCGCTTCACCCAAACCACCTGCGGCAAGGTTGCCTCGAACTTCACCATTTTGTGGAATACGTGCCAAGCAATACGGTACTGGCTCGCCATTAATCATCAAGATACGTTTATCACCGTCCACGATCTCAGGAATATAACGCTGTGCCATAATCGGCAAGCTGCCATTTTGAGTTAGCATTTCAAGCGTCGAACCGATGTTGATACCGCCCTGTTGGATGCGGAAGATTCCGGTGCCCCCCATACCATCTAAGGGTTTTACAATCACATCGCCGTGCTGTGCTAAAAACTCACGAATCAATTGTTGCTGTGATGTCACCAAGGTCGGGACCTGCAATTCTGGGAATTGTGTCGCAAAAAGCTTTTCATTGCAGTCACGTAGGCTTTGTGGCTTGTTGATGATCCACGCCCCTTCACGTTCTGCCTGCTCCAAAATATAAGTGCTATAGACAAAGTTCATATCAAAGGGTGGGTCTTTACGCATCAGCACCACATCATAAGATGCGATGGGTTGCTTTTGTTTTTCACCCAAACGGTAATATTGTTCGCTGTTTTCAAAGACCTCGAGCGTTGAAATCAATCCAAAGGCTTTGCCCTGATCGATATATAAATCCTGCTGCACAGCATAACCGAGTTCATGTCCACGGCGCGCAGCCGCCCAGAGCATCGCCATAGTTGAATCTTTTTTAAGATTAACGTTTTCGATAGGATCCATCACAACCAGTACGCGCATATTTAAGCTCTACTTCATTTTTTTAAATCTAATTCAGTATAACGGAGATTTTTAACAGTTTTGTTCAAATTTAAAAAATCTTCGGCAGTGGCTTAGATCCAAATCCTTTAAATCACAAGCAATTTAATCTTGAGCATGTGCTGTGGCCTGAATTAACGCCAACACTTGGCTTGGATCTCGGGGAAGATCGAGTTTGATCCGGAGTATCGGAACATGGGTTGGCGATTGTAGGATCAGAAACTCAGCCAAGACTTCAATCGGGCGTCCGATTTCAAAGTCGGTATCTTGTAAGCTATGACTGAGTTTTGCGGCGTATCTCAGTTCCAGATCAGCCAGTGTCAAATCACCGAGCATGACTTTGATCGCAGCAGATTGTTGTGTTTGCTCAGGTTCGCGTAACAGGATGACTTTTTTATAATGCGGCTGAGTATTGGATTTCCACATAAACAGGTTGATGAGTTTTTTTTGAATTGTTTTAGAGCTTAATAATATAATTGCAAATTGTTGATCACCCTCAAGCACATAAGGATGTTGTCTAAAAAATAAATCACGTTGCAACTGATAACGATGCCATCGACGTTGATCAATACGCCGCACGACCACAAAACCAAGTACGATAATGATGAAAATGATAATAAAAAACAGCATGAGCGTGAGCGTCCAGCACAAGCAACAACATGAATGAAAACCGCGACAACCAAAACCTCGAGGAGCCTAAGCCCCTCGTGGCGAATAAATAGCTGAATACTATGAATAACGCAATAGCGCAATCCGAGTGCCTATAGCAGCACTAGGACATTATTCGATCCCGTATTTCACACGATAAGACTGCATATTGGCCAATGCAGCATGATCGCCTTTTTGCTCTAAATACTGCATTAAATCTTGCATGGTAATCAGCGCATGTACCGGAATTTCAAGCTCCTTTTGCACTTCTTGAATCGCAGAAAGCTCACCTTGGCCACGCTCTTGACGATCCAATGCCACCAACACACCCGCAATACTCGCACCTGCATTTTTCAGGATATTGACCACTTCACGGATCGCCGTACCCGCAGTAATTACATCATCAATGATCCAGACTTTTTTACCTTCAACTGCAGCACCCACTAAGACACCGCCTTCGCCATGATCCTTGGCTTCTTTGCGGTTAAAGCCCCACGGCACACTTTGATCATAGACTTGTGAAAGTGCCACAGCGGTCGCAGCCACAAATGGAATGCCCTTGTACGCTGGGCCAAAAATCACTTCCACGTTGTTACATTGTGTTAATTTGTCTGCATATCCCTGAGCTAAAAGGGATAATGCCTCACCATCATTGAGTAAACCAGCATTAAAGAAATATGGACTGACCCGTCCTGACTTTAAAGTAAACTCACCAAATTTCAGCACGCCTCGTGATAGTGCGAGTTCAATAAATGCGTGCGGGTTAAACTGAGCTGGTGATGTCATGGGGTGCTCCAAAATTCATACATGAGGTTATGACTGCGCATGATACCAAAGAGTAGCTATTCGAGTGATCAAAAAATTTTACGAGTCGTTTCGATTAACGTCAATGGATTACGTTCTTCCGTCAGCAAAGGACTGTTGGAGTGGTTAGAGAAGTCTGAAGCCGATGTGGTGTGCATGCAAGAAAGCCGAATCACCCACGTGCAATGGACCGACAAATTTAAGCCTGAAGGTTGGCACACCCATCTATTCCCAGCCGAACGCCCGGGCTATGCCGGCACTGCGATTTATAGTCGCCTACCCTTTGTTTCGGTCAAAGATGGCTTGGGTTTTGAATTGGCAGATTCACAAGGTCGCTTTGTTGCGGCAGAGTTTGATCTTGGCCTTGAACAACCCGTGCATATTTGCTCGCTGTATTTACCATCAGGTTCATCAGGTGATGAAGCCCAGCAACGTAAAGAGCACTTTCTCGAACAATACCAACAGATCTTAAAGCAATGGCGAGATGACAATAAATCGGTCATTGTCTGCGGGGACTACAATATCGTGCACAAACGCATCGATATTAAAAACTGGTCAGGCAATCAAAAATCATCTGGCTGTTTACCACATGAGCGTGCGTGGCTGGATCATATCTACGATGACTTGGGCTATGTCGATACATTCCGTGAAGTTCGACCAGAAGCGGAGCTGTATTCGTGGTGGTCAAACCGCGGACAAGCACGCGCCAAAAACGTGGGATGGCGGATCGACTATCATGCCTGCTCCCCGGACTGGAAAGACCGCACCGTCAATGCTTGGGTCTATCGCGATGAATGGTATAGCGACCACGCACCGGTAATTATTGACTATAAGCTTTGAAGCATCTTAGAACCTACGTTACACCAAGTGAACACACGTTCACTTAATATGTGGAGTTATCTCACAATGGTTGTCGTGTTAACGTATGTAACTTGAGCGGCAATCACGGCATTATAGCTTCACGGCACAGGGACATTGTCAGGATGACAGCAAAGGGATAGGACGCCGTAGGACGGATAAAAGATAGATGTAGCAATATATTTATTTTCATGGATGTGACATTGGACGTTGTATTGAGACCC